>JAFZFY010000181.1 GCA_017555665.1 Pseudomonadota bacterium
GCCGTCACCCGACAGACCGCCGCCCGCCTTTCCGTGCCCCCAACGCGCCGCCGGCTCATGGTTCGCCTGGTCACGCGCGCCGCCGCCGCCACCAGCCACGATCACGATCGCGGAACGATTGTTTTTCAATGCCGAGAGCAGGCCGTTCGCCGTCGCGATATGCGTCGCGCCGCCGCCGGAGCCGTAATAATGGTTCACCCAGACATTGGGCGGAACCACGGTACCGCCGCCGTTATAACCGCCATTGATCGTCTGCATCACGCCCGTCGAGCCGCTGCCTGCGCCGCCGACATGGACATAGAACGTCTGATCTTTATCCGTCGTCATCACGCCGGAAGAATAGCCGCCCCTGCCGCCATTCCAATATGCCGTATGCTGAACCGCGCCGCCCTGCGCGCCCCACACCTCGAATTTGTAGGTGCCAGGCTTGAGCGCGATGCTCTGCGCACCGCCCGTGTAGCCAAAGTTTTTGGAGATGAACTGGTAGATCGTCACATCCAGGTCTTTCTTGGGCTTGACACCGCTGTAAGGCCCAGAGATCGAGGTCACGGCAGAGATCTTCTCCACCGATTTGGCGCTCTTCGCAGCATCCGGCTTGACAACGGTCAGCTTCACGGTCTGCTTCTTGTCCCAGTCTGCAGACGTGAACGTCAGCGTCTTGGGTTCGAGCGCGGCGGTCTGATCGTTCGACGTGATCATCGTCACAGTCAGGGGACCCTGAGGATCCTGGCTCAGCGAGACGTCGATCGTCGTCGTGTAATCGCCCGGCTTGAGCGTCGTCTTCGCGCTGGAGAGCGACACGGCCGCGCCGCTCGTGTCGAGAATGACGTAATCGGGTGTCACGGCAGTCTGCTTATTGAACGCATCCTCATCCGAATAGGCCGTCAAGTTGATGCGGACATATTCGTTTTCTTCGACATTCGCGCCGACCTGAAGCGTCACTTTCTTGTGGATATCCCAGTTGCTTCCGTTGAAAGAGAGCGTCGGGGTGCCGATGACATCGAGCGCAGACGGATTCGAAGACACGAGCTTGACCACGACATCTTCCTGCGGCTTTGCATTGAGCCAGACTTCAAAATCAATCTTTTCGTCGCTGCCCTCGCGATATGAGCCGCCCACAGCAGAGACATTAATGCCCGCTTTGTTGATATCGACCGTCGTGATATCGATCAGATCTTCAGCCTTGTACGTCGTCTCCTTGCTGTCGATCGTCACCATGATCTGCGACTTGATATCGCCGTCGACGATATCGTCAATCTTCCCGTTGATCGTCAGCACCTGCGGCTGATTCCAGTTCTCGGAATTGAACGTCATCTCTTTGGGAGAGATCTTGATCTCCGTCGGATCCTCGACTTCAAATTCGGCGACGATCTCGCCCTGCGGGTCGCTTGCCAGCGAGATCTGGTAGAGGACCGGCGATTTTTCGTCATTGATCTCGCTATCCTCGTCGACCATCGTGCCATCCGAGACCTTGATGAAGCCGGCATAGTCGGTATTTGCATTCGTGCATTTGATCCAGATCGGGTCGAGCTTTTTGTAGTTATCGTCCACAGAGAAGACATCCAGGCGGATATAATAAGTCTGATCGGGATCGATGATATGATCCGCCTTGCCGGAGATCGTGAGCATTTTGCCATCTTTGTAATCGGTCTTGTCAAACACGATCTCTTCAGCGCTGAACTCAGCCTCGGTCTCTGCCTCTTCAAATTTAGAAGCTTCGGGATCATCCCAAGCCGACACGGCGACCGTCACCGGCTTTATGGGGGCGATGCCGAGGCGCAGCTTGAGGTTGACGTTCGTGCCGCTCTCATCCGTCTTGATGACCATCATCTGCTTGTCGTCAAATTCGCGGTCGACCTCGACATCCTTGAAGCCATCCACACACGCGGGATCCGGATTCTCCTCATCGGATTCGCATGCCTGCTTCTGAATGATGCTGACAAACACTTCGGCCTTGTCGTTATCCAGGTTCGTCGCCTGAATGGCAGCGACTTGGAAATCCTTGTAATTCGCGTCCTCTGAGACAGCCTTTGCGAACGTGATCTCGTATGTATTCGGCGTCTTGTTCGGGATCTCACCGTCCTCTTTGCCGGTCACGGTCACGGTCTGCGGGACATTCCAGTTCTCGGCCGTAAAGGTGAGCGTGAGGCTGTTATCCACCGCGTCCTCGATGATGCCGTATTCAATGTTGCTCGACGAGAGCGTGACCGAGACATCGGCATCCGGCTTCGAGCTGAGCACGACCGTGAACGTTGCCTGGTCGCCTGACTCGCTTGTCTGGATCTCCGAACGGCTCGTCACGATTTCGGCCTTGTCGATATTCTTGTTCACGAAGGATTCGCTGAACTTGAGGCCGTTGAATTCTGCATCATCCGAGACGGTCGTGATATCGAGCTTGAACGCCTGATCCGCATCGACGACGCCGTCGGGCACACCGACGACGCTGATATTCTGATCGACATCCCAGCGCTCCGCATTGAACAGGATATCGCCGCAATCGACCGAAGCCTCCTGATTGGGCGAATCCGACGAAATCTCGCAGGTCAGCGTCACATCAGCCGAGGGCTCGTGATTGAGGTGGAGGGCGATCTCAAGCGCATCGCCATTTTCAGAAGTCTCCTTGCTTTCGAGCGGCTTGACGACGAGCGCAGGCGCGTCCGCGAAAGCGCAGGAACCGTCCGAGCCACAGACCTTGCCCTGTGTGCATGACACTTTGGCACATGCTTCGAAGACACAATCGCCCTTGCTGCAGACTTTGCCGTCATCGCAGGATTTGACCGCGTTATTTTCTACGCATGCCACATCCACGCAGAGCCCAGTCGAATTGACAGGAATACAGGCAAGCCCTTCGCCGCAATCCATGCCCGTGCATGGATTGCCGTCGACACACTGGCCCTCGACGCATTTCTGGCCATCCGGGCAACCTTCAGGACAGGCATTGACATCCGGTTCCTGAGGATCATCGGGTTTCTGTTCAGCCTCACACGCGCCGGTTTCGGTATTGCACACGGGCTTGCCGGCATCCTTGCAGTCGCTGTCTGCGCTGCATTTTTCAGGCTCGGTTGCCGCTTCACACGCGCCGGTATCGGCGTTGCACACGGGTTTATCGGCATCCTTGCAGTCATTATCCGACGCGCAGACATCCTCCGAAACAGAGGGCTTGCTGCTCGTGTTGCTGCCCGATTCGTCATCGCATGCCGAAATCATCGCCATCGCAGCAAGCGGCAGAATCAGGCTCAGATACCTGTGTCGATACACGCTCATCTTTCACTCTCCTTCTCTTCACGCCATGCATGAAGGTCATCGCCGGAGCCATACCAGCCCCAGACTGTTCCTATGTTTGGGTAATCCCCATCTGACACAAATGCATGAGACTAGCAGTTTGCACGATAAAATCCACAGCGAACGCGCCGTATCGATAAAATCCTTTCATAGACAATGAATAAATCCCCCTCTCGGTCACGAATTGTGTATTCTGGAATATGCATGCGTATGCGTGCGCCAAGCGAGTTTTCAAGACAAGATCCCGAAGAGTTCCGACATGCCGTTTCGTTTTTCTCGCCTATTCATCCTCAGCATTCTCATGCCCCTTTCAGGCTGCACGTGGGAAAGCACGCTATACAACCAGTTTGTCGGCGCAGACGGACACATCGTGAGCTGTGTCGGCTATTGCGACACGCGAGACGTCGATATCGACCGGGAGAAATGCACCGGGGACGGTCTGACCTGGATCGAAGCGCACTGCCTGAACCCCCTGAACGGCACGATTCTCCAGGGGATCGAAACGTCAGCCACGTGCGAGGGCTCGGATCACGAATGGCAGAACGCCCACTGCGAAGTGACGAGCGAATTCGGATGCTACAAGGTGAAGGGCACCTGGATCCCCTACCAGTACGACATGCTCGATCTCGGCAACGGCGAATATATCCGAGAAGTCACGCGCGGCTATGCATGCGGCAAATACGCGGATGTCATCCAGGCCACCAAAGCGACCGTCTGCCCGCCCGAAGCCGTCAGCCTTTTTGAAGCATCCCAGCAGAACAAGATCTGCCCGAATACGGCGCCCAACTGCCTGAGCTACAGCCCTGAAATCCATGACGATGTGCACACAGAGACAGCGCAGACACGGGCCATGTGCAGCTCGTGCGCGGAAGGCATGGCGATCTGTTATGAAAACAACAAGTTCCAGTGCGTCGACCTGAACACGAGCGTGAACCACTGCGGCATCTGCGGCAACAAATGCGATGCAAACGAGACCTGCATCGACAGCCAGTGCATCGCCAAGCCGGAATGTCTCGACCTGAAATGCAACGATATCAATCAGACCTGTGTGCATCCGTCGGCCAACGAGACATGCGGCGCGACCTGCGACAATCCCGATGGCGAACGCTGCGACCAGTCGAAGGGGCTGTCATGCACGACCATATCCGAAGGCGTGTACGCCTGCACCTGCGCGAGCGGCATCCTCAATCCATCCGGCTACTGCGTCAATCCGGCAGCCAACGAGACATGCAATGCGACCAAAGCCAACCCGGAGGGCAAGCCATGCCCGTCAGGGCTTGCGTGCAGGCCGACATCAGACAACAAGGCATACGAGTGTGTCTGCGCCAAAAGCTGGGAAGTGACCTGCCACGATGCAACCTCCGACTATTGCGTCGATCCGACCTCAGAACACGAGCACTGCGGCGCACCGCGAGATCTGGCGTGCCAGCCGGCCCCCGACTACCAATGCGGCCCATCCCAGAAATGCGTCAACAGCAACTGCGAATGCCTTCCGGAATTTGCAGCCTGCGGCAACAAATGTATCGACAGCTCGCTTGATCCTGACTACTGCGGCGCCAAGGGCAAATGCAACCAGGCAGACCCCGGCTCCGCAGACTGGCAAGGCAAATCATGCGGCGCACACGCCTACTGCTCCAAATCGCAGTGCCTATGCGAATCCGGCTATATCATGTGTCAAGATCACTGCATTTCGCCAGCGAGCGACCAGTTTTGCGGCGCATCACAAGAGGGCGCCCAATGCAGGCTGGGTACGGACTGTACCGCAGAAAACCGAAAGTCCTGCCAGAACATCAACGGCACTTACAAATGCGTATGCGACAGCGGCTATATCGAATGCGGCGGCAAATGTATTGATCCGACGACCAATTCACAGTTCTGCGGCAAACTGAACAGCGACCCGAAACACACGACCCAATGCTCCGAACTCACAGCATGCAACAAACAGGCGTGTGTCGACGGCGTATGCAAGGACAATTGCCCAGATGACCAGATTTCATGCCCTATTTCTGAGACGGAAAGCATCTGTGTCAAGCAATCCATCTATCAGCTCAAGGTCGTTCCCGGCAACTGTACGATCTGTGCAGACGGTTATTGCCCGGATCCTCAATATACAGATGATTTCTTCCATGAGGATCGCTGCCTGAAAAAGAATGACAGCAACAAGCTGAACACCGACAACCACTGCAGCAAATGCAATGACGCATGCACAGGCGGGAAAACATGCCAGATCACCGGGAGTTCACACGCCTGCGCCTGTCCGGCAGATATGACGCTCTGCCAAGGTCAATGTCTCGATCTCAAGGCGCTCCACAAGGCAACCTGCAACACATGCGAAACGGGCTGGGACGACTGCAATAAAGATCCATCCGACGGATGCGAAGCGAACATTCTTGACAACAAGGAACATTGCGGCAAATGCAGCAACAACTGCGAACAGGATCTTGCGAACAAACACGTGAGCAATATCGTGTGTATCAGCGAATCCTGTCAGTTCACGACATGCCACACGGGATACGGCAATTGTGACGGCAAGAGTTCAAATGGCTGCGAGACACAGCTTCTGACGAGTGCCTCGAACTGTGGCTCATGCGGCTATAAGTGCGGTCAAAACCATGCATGCAGTAATAGCAAATGTTGCCTAAATAGCGGCCACGATGCATCAGCCCACACCTTTTGCTGCAATAAAAAATTCGGCAAAGGATGCAATAAGAACGGGAAAAAATGTGACAAGTATAGATGTGCGAACCAGAAGCCGAACGGCCAGGATTGGATAGCCGTCAGCAATCCATAACGTCTCCAGCCGCAGCGCGACATCTGAGCCAGCACACGACAGCCAAACGATGCCATACAAACGAATTATTTTTTACACATAAATATAGGAAAACATCATGAAAAGAAAACAACTCACGATCCTTCTGAGCCTCATGGCTGTCGTTGCCGGCTGCAACTGGGAGAGCGCGCTGTATGACCAGTTTGTCAGCCCAGACATACGCATCATGAGCTGCGCCGGGTATTGCGATATTCAGCGCATGACCATCGACAAGTCGAAATGCTCAGGTGAAGGCCTGGACTGGATCGAAGCCCGATGCTTCGATATATCGAACGGCACTATCCAGCCAGACCTCAAGACGCCTGAAGCGTGCAATGAACAGAAACACGAATGGCAGGAAGCCCGTTGTAATGTGACGACGAGATACGGCTGTTATCAGGTTGACGGCAGATGGAACGCCTATCAGCTGGACATGCTCGACCTCGGCAACGGCGAATACATCCGCGCCGTTACAAACGGCTATGCCTGTGGAAAATATGCAGACGTGATCCTGGCGACCCAATCCACGTCCTGCCCTGCTACGGCGATAGAACTCCTTGAACAATCCCAAAAGTACAGCATATGCCCGCACACAGCCCCAAACTGCCTGAGCTATGTTCATCACAAGACCGCTGAATCAGAAAGCAGCGAGGATGCAGATGCCACACGGGCCATGTGCAGCTCGTGCGCGGAAGGCATGGCGATCTGCTACGAAAACAACAAATTCCAGTGCGTCGACCTGAACACGAGCACAAACCATTGCGGCATCTGCGGCAACAAATGCGAATCGGCCAACGGCAAGACTCAAAGCTGCATCAATGGAGAATGTGTGACTTTCCAATGTTTATATCATCAGTGCGAAGATGAGAACCATACATGCATCAACCCGGCGAGTAATGATACATGCGGCGCGACATGCGACAAGCCCCAAGGGGAAAGCTGCGACCAGACGAAAGGGCTGTCATGCATGAAAACTGAGAATGACGTATATAAATGTGCCTGTGAAAGCGGTATTAGCAATAAAGAAGGCAAATGCGTCAATCCGGCAGCCAACGAGACATGCAACGCCAAACCGGAAAACCCGACCGGAAAAGCCTGCCCCAGCGGCACAGTATGCAAACAAGTCGAAGGCATCCGAAATTATGAATGCATCTGCGCCAAATCCTGGGAAGCGACCTGCCATAAAGACGGCGCAGATTATTGCATCAATCCCGCAAGCGATGACAAGCATTGCGGCGCGCCCCTCAAACGCGCATGTGAGGACATTCCCGAATATCAATGCTCGCCATCCCAGCAGTGCGAGAACGGCACGTGCGTCTGTCGAGAGGGATTTGCTTCATGCGATAACAAATGCATCGACGGCTCCATGCACGACGACCACTGCGGCGCCAAAGGCAAATGCAATGACCCAAACGAGTCATCCGAGAACTACGCGGGCAAAGAATGTGGCTCCAATGCTTATTGCACAAAGTCTGAATGCGCATGCGATGATGGCTATATCATGTGTAACGGAAGTTGCATTTCGCCGAGCAATAACGCGTATTGCGGCGCTTCACTCCAAAATGATGTCTGCAACAAGGGCGTAGATTGCACCACAGAGGCCAGAAAATCTTGTCAAAAACAAGCGAATGGCTCCTATCAATGCGCATGTGATTCAGGATATGTCGAATGTGACGGCAAGTGCATCGATCCGACGACGAGTTCACAATATTGCGGTGCCAAAGGAAATTGCAAAGGTGACAACAAAGATAGCACCAATTATAAAGGCGAAAAATGTGAGATGATCTGTGCTGATAGTACTTGCAAAAGCACATGTATGTCAGAAGATGTGTTATGTGAGACATCTTCGAACGAGAAAGGCTGCATCAAACAGTCGAGATATAATTTGAAAGTTGAACCAGGCAACTGCACTGCATGTGATGACGAACACTGTCCAGACCTGGCGATTACAGACAACAAATATTTCTATGAAGATCGCTGCTGGAAAAAGGACGACAGCAACAGACTGCACACGGACACCAACTGTTCCGAGTGCGGCGATACCTGCAAGGGAGGCAAAACCTGTCAATACAAATCTGGCAAATATACATGCGATTGCCCGACTGGCACATCACTTTGCGGTGAAATATGTGTAGATCTCGAAAAACTCCACAAAACTGACTGTAAAACATGCATGGAAGGCTGGGCTGACTGTCAGACCACAGCAGACGACGGCTGCGAAACTCGCATCACAGATGATAAGAACAACTGCGGGCAGTGCGGCAACAATTGTGATAGAAATCTTTCAGATAAGCATGTGAGTAATATCACTTGTTCATCAGGTATCTGCCAGTTCAATGCATGTGAAAGCGGTTATGGCGACTGTGATAACAATACCCAAAATGGATGTGAAACTGATTTAACAAGTATGGAAAACTGTGGTTCTTGTGGGAATAGTTGTGATTCCCAACCTGAATGGAAAAATTATACTATTAGTTGTGTGAACAGTAACTGCATTAAAGAATGCTCTACTGGATATAAAGACTGCGATGGCAAGGAATCAAACGGTTGCGAGACGAACATCAGTTCAGATGTCAGAAACTGTGGTAAATGTGGTAATATGTGTGATTATGAATATAACCTAAAATATTACCAGTGTACAAACTCTCTATGTTGCAACATAAACAACGTACTAATTTATGATTATGAGTTATGCTGTGATAAAAAATACAAACAGAACAAATGTAATAACAGAGGCACTCGATACATATGCGCACAAAGCACACCAAATAAATACATAGCATCCAATAATGCATGTTACGACTGGGAAGAGGTTTCCAACCCATAAGAGATTTCCCGCCTGAGCGATGCTCAGGCGGGAAACTTATATACGATATCATCCTTTGAAATTTGTATATCTTCCCAAATTCAATATCCTAACGCACAGGTCAATATGAAAGAAATCCAGCATCGCTAAACCACAGGATATTCAACCTTTCTAAACCGCGCATGTGCCAGCATATCGCGTCCCCCCAAAAATCCCAGAGAACCCGAGACCAGAGCCTCCACCGCATCATCAAGAATCCACGTGGACAAGCGGGCGACAATCGATTATTATTAGAGTGGAGATTTGTCTCCCAATGGCAGAGGATACATCATGAAAAAGGGTCAGCTTGCACTTGTTCTCAGTCTCTTCGCAATCGCATCGGGATGTACATGGGAAAGCTCGGTGTACAGCAAATATGTCGGCGAAGCAGACTCGCTGTTTCCCTGTTCGGGGCACTGTGACACCATCGCCCTGAACATCACCACACGTGAAACATGCGACGAATTTTCCGGCCAATGGATCGAAGCCAAATGCCTTGAGCCAGAGAACGAGCTGCCGGATGAGCCCCTGACCGAAGAGCTTTGCATCGAAGCCGTTGGCACCTATCAGAAAGCCTATTGCAGCAATGTCCCCCGTGAAAAATGCGAAAACAATTGGTATGATTTTGCGATCAAAGAGCTGAAAGACGGCAGATATATTAGAAAAACTGAGGATAACACATACAAATGTGGCGATTATAACGCTATTATGTCAGATGAATCCCTGAGTGCGAATTGCACCCAAGAAGAAATTGCCGACTTTAAGACAGATCTCAGCCTCAAGATCTGCAACAAAAGCTCCTCCTGCCAGCTCGCCTATTACAGAAACCCCGAAGAAAAAAACAGTGAAATCAAGATCAAGGCCGTTACGGCGATGTGCGCGACATGCGGCGAAGGCATGGTCGTGTGCGCGACCAAACAAGGCGCGACGTGCACCGATATCATCAACAACGCCGCGCACTGTGGCGCCTGCGGCAACGCCTGCGGCACAAACAAGTATTGCGAAAACGGCCAATGCATCGATCGAGCCATGTGCAGCCCCGAACAGATCAAGTGCTATTGTTCAATCGTTGATAATATGCAGATCGTGTGTTCGTCGGAACCTAACGACACTGGCAATTTCCAATGTTTTGATCCGAGCAATAACGAGACGTGCGGCATCACCTCGTGCGCGCAATACAACACCCCCGATATTCAGTGTTCCGGCGACACCAAATGCCAAAACATCGGCAGTGACGAAGCTAAAAATTATGTCTGCCAATGCCCCCAGAATACTGTAAAACTTGAACACGATAGCCAGCAGCTCTGTGTCAGCCCCTTGTCCGAAGAATATTGCGGCATCACTCAGGATCATCCAGAAATATTTGAAACCTGCAAAGATGGCCGTATCTGCGACGGGCAAAAATGCCAGTGTCCCTCAGGCACGCAGGAATGTAACGGGGAATGCATCGACACAAAATCTTCGCAAACGCATTGCGGCGCATGCGACAACGCATGCAAAAACAACGAGACCTGCATCCTCTCTTCATGCAAATGCAACTCTGGCGGCAAATGCGGTTCAGACGTATGTACCGATAATACGGAAAATCACGACCACTGCGGCGGCAAAGGCGACTGCAACAGCATGGATATCGATTCTGAAAATTATCAGGGGCTCATCTGTGCCGAAAAAGAAATCTGCAAAAACAGCGCATGCGTGTGTGATGAAAGCAAATATGCATTTTGCAACGGCTCGTGTATCGATCCCAAAACAGATATCGCTTTTTGCGGAGCAGAGGCAGGTTGCAAAAATTACGAAGACTGCAATCAGATCCAGGGCACGAGCTGCCTGGATGGCAAATGCACATGTCCTGAAGGCATGGTGAGAATGAAAGCCGCCGATGGCGCATTCAAATGCTTTGATACACAGAGCGACCCCACCTGCTGTGGCGGAAATGAAGGCGATACATGCTACAACTGCGGTAACATGCTCTGCGTAAACGGAAGATGTCTAGACACCACGTGCGATTCTGGGCTCATCAACTGCCAAAACAGATGCCTCCATCCAGAGAACAATCACGTTCAACAGATTTCAGTTGCTGATAAAACCTGTGCCTGTAAAAAAGATTATTGTGACAATGATGATAATCCGAATAATGGCTGCTTGGATCAAAAAATCGGTGACCTCAATCATTGTTTCGGATGCAATAAGCCATGCGCCATCGGTTATACGTTATGTACAACAAAGAATGGCAATCCGACATGTGCCTGCCAAGAACAAGAACATCTATGTATTTATAAAAACGACGATAAGAATGACATTCATTGCTACACACCGCAGGATATGCAAAATCTTCATTTAGAAGACTGTGAAAAGTGCGCACCAGGCTGGGCAAAACATTCCGACACCCCATGGATTGAGGGCTGCCAAATCAATCTAAAGACCACAACAGAACATTGTGGACAATATGAAACAGACTGTAATGCTATTATTAAAAATGCCACATCCCCCTATTGCGACAACGGTAGTTGTAATTACAAGGATTGCATTTCTCCTTTTGGGAATTGCGATACCAATAAATCCAATGGTTGTGAAACAAACTTAGATTCGACGCATGACTCCTGCAAAGTATGTGGCAACAAATGTGGCAGTAATCAGAATTGTCAAAGGAGTGCATGTTGTTACCATGACAATGAAGACATTGGCGCAAATGACATCTGCTGTACTAAAAAATACAGGCAAGAAAAATGTTTTGGAGGATATCGCTATAAATGCGCTTCATCCACACCATCCAAAGGTATATCCTTTTGCCATGATTGGCATGAAATCTAACAATTCTTTTCCCCCGCATCCTCCCTCGCACTTACCACCACTTCCATTGAGAGACTAAATCGCAACATACACACACTTTAAGCCCGAAAGCATGAGATGCTTTCGGGCATTCGGCATTCAGTACTCAGGTTACGTCATGAAAAAGATTGCGCTCGTACATGTTCTATGCCTTATAGCCGCTGTTTCCGGATGCACATTGGACAACATCACACGCACAACCCCCTGTTCGGGGCACTGTGACACCATCGCCCTGAACATCACCACCCGTGAAACATGCGACGAATTTTCCGGTCAATGGATCGAAGCCAGATGCCTTGAACCAGAGACCGACCTGCCGGAAGCCCCTCTGACCGAAGCGCGCTGCATCGAAGCCAAGGGCACATTCCAGAACGCTTACTGCAGCAATGTGCCACGCGAAAAATGCGAAGATCACTGGTATGACTTTACGATCAAGTCGCTCAAAACCGGCAGATATATCCGAAAACACGAAGATGGCTCCTTTTCATGCGGTGATTACAATACCGTCATGACCCAGAGCGCATCAAACAGCAAATGCGCATCCGAGGAAATCTCTGAATTTGAAACAGACTTGAATCACGGCCTCTGTACCGAACCCGCATCCTGCCAGCTCGCCTATTACAGAGATCCCGATGATACAAACAGCGAAATGCCGATCAAAGCCGTCACAGCCATGTGCTCTAACTGCGGTGAAGGCATGGTCATGTGCACGACCAAACAAGGCGCGACTTGCACCGATATCATCAACAACGCCGCGCATTGTGGCGCATGCGGCAACGACTGCGGTGCAAATCGATATTGCGAAAATGGACAATGCATCGATCGAGCCATGTGCAGCCCCGAACAGCTCAAATGCTATTGTTCGCTCGTAAATATGCAGATCGTGTGTTCGTCGGAACCTAGCGAAACCAGCGATTTCCAATGCTTTGATCCGAGCAATAACGAAACGTGCGGCATCACCTCGTGTGAACAGTACAACACGCCAGCCATACAATGTTCCGGGGAATCCAAATGTCTAAACATCGGCACGGATGAGCATAAAAATTATATCTGCCAATGCTCCGCAAATGCCGTACAGATCGGCGATATCTGTGTCAGCCCGCTGTCTGAAGAATATTGCGGCATCACTCAAGATCATCCAGACCAATATGAAGTCTGCAAGACCGGCCGTATATGCGACGGGCAAAAATGCCAGTGTCCCTCAGGCACGCAGGAATGCCACGGGGAATGCATCGACACAAAATCTTCGCAAGCGCATTGCGGCGCATGCGACAACGCATGCAAAGACAACGAGACCTGCATCCTCTCTTCATGCAAATGCAACGCTGGCGGCAAATGCGGTTCAGATGTATGCATCGATAATTCGGAAAATCACGACCACTGCGGCGGCAAAGGCGACTGCAACAGTGCAGATATCGATTCTGAGAATTATCAGGGGCTTATCTGCGCCGAAAAAGAGATCTGCCAGAACAGCGCATGCGTGTGTGATGAGCACAAATATGCACTTTGCAACGGCTCGTGTATCGATCCCAAAACAGATATCGCTTTTTGCGGTGCCGAGGCGGGGTGCAAACATTACGAAGACTGCAATCAGATCCAGGGCGCGAGCTGCATGGATGGCAGATGCACATGTCCAGAAGGCACGGTGAAAATGAAAGCCGCCGATGGCGCATTCAAATGCTTTGATACACAGAACGACCCCACTTGCTGTGGCGGAAATGAAGGCGATACTTGCCATAACTGCGGCAATATGCTCTGTGTAAGCGGAACTTGTAAAGCCACAACGTGCAACCCTGGGCTCATCAATTGCCAGAACAGATGCCTTAATCCGGAGACCAGTCACGTTCAACAGATTTCAGTTGCCGACAAAACTTGCGCCTGCGCAAGAGATTATTGCGACAATGACGATAATCCGAACAATGGCTGCTCGGATAAAAAAGTGGGGGACCTCGAGCATTGTTTCGGATGCAATAAGCCATGCGACATCGGTTATACGGCTTGCATCAAGCAAAACGACAACTATTCATGCACCTGTCAGCCAGACGAAACATTATGTATATACACAGACAAACTCGGTAATCACGACATCCATTGTTATAGCCAGGAAGATATGAACAATCTTCATCTTTCCGAGTGTGAGTATTGCGCAAGAGGCTGGGGAAGACCACATGACGCGCCATGGGCAGACGGATGTCTCACAGATCTCAATTCCACGACTGAGCATTGTGGAAATTATTACACAAATTGTAATAATTATATTAAAAACGCGACATCTCCCTATTGCGACAAAGGTAAATGCACTTACAAAGAGTGTATTCCACCTTATGGGGATTGTGATGGTAATATAGCCAATGGTTGTGAAACTAAATTAGATACATCACATGATTCCTGCAAAGTGTGTGGCAACAAATGTGATAGTAATCAGAACTGCCAAAACAGTGCATGCTGTTACCATGACAATGAAGAGATTGGCGAAAATGATATCTGTTGTAATAAAAAATATAGGCAAGAAAAATGTTTTGGGGGATATTACTATAAATGCGCTTCATCCACACCATCCAAAGGTATATCCATTTGCCATGACTGGCATGAAATCTAACCCATCTATCTGCCTCTCGCTCAATACATAGGGAACCCCATGCGCCCCAAATACTTACACCCACTTCTATTCGCGATCCTCTTTACCAGCTGTTCACTCGAAGATATTGAAAAGCTCAACGAATGCTCACATCCTGAGGGCGTGATCACTTCGAGTTTCCTGGAATTCGACAAGGCAGCCACCGAAGCCTCGCAGGACAAACTCGCCCAAGACAAATGCCCGGAGAGTTATCCGCAATGCATCCTTTTGTCGGTCGACCGAAACGGGTGCAGCAGATGCGAACCAGGCAAATTGTTCTGCAGCGGTCAATGTGTCGCTGCCAATACTCGCGAATCATGCGGAAATTCTTGCGACGCGCTTCAAAAATGCAGCGATGAACTCAACTGCATCAACGGCGTATGCGCCTGCGAAAACGGCGGTTTCTCAAACGGAAAGACATGCAACCGCCCGGATGACGACCTGACCTGCGGCGCATCGCATGACAATCCGGAAGGCATCAACTGCAAGGCACGCGGACAGATCTGCCAGAACCAGGCATGCATCTGCGAAAATGGCGGCGTATCGAACGGCACCGTGTGCAACGATCCGACAGATATCAAGACATGCGGCGCATCCGTCCAAAATCCGGACGGCACCGACTGCACCCAAACAGGCCAGATATGCATGAATCAAGCATGTACCTGCGAAAATGGCGGCATCACGAACGGCTCCGTGTGCAATGATCCGACAGATATCAAGACATGCGGCGCGAACCGCGAAAATCCCAACGGCACCGACTGCACCCTGACCGGCCAGATCTGCCGAAATCTCGCCTGTGTCTGCGAGAATGGCGGCATCACGAACGGCACCGTGTGCAACGATCCGGCAGATATCAAGACATGCGGCGCGAATCGCGAAAATCCAGATGGCACAGACTGCACCCTGACGGGCCAGATATGCATGAATCAGACATGTGTCTGCGAGAATGGCGGCATCACGAACGGCACCGTGTGCAACGATCCGGCAGATATCAAGACATGCGGCGCGAATCGCGAAAATCCAGACGGCACCGACTGCGAAGCGAGCGGCAGGATCTGCAAGCATCACGCCTGTGCCTGCCCGAATGAGCTTGAGACATACACCACGGAGGGCTGTGTCAAGACAACGGATCCGAAGCACTGCGGGGCATCAGACAGCAACCCGACCGGCACCCCATGCCGCGATGACCAAAAGTGCATCTGGAGCCTGGATGCCCAGAACATCATCTGTGCCTGCACCGACCAGACATTTGAAGCCGACAACGCCTGCGTCGACCCGAACAACGACATCACGTGCGGCGCAACCCCGGATGCACCGCTCGGAACAGCCTGTTCCGCAGATCAGAAATGCATCAACGGCGAATGCCAGTGCACCGATCCGCAGAAGCTCAGATGCGGCGATGCCTGCATCTATCCCAACAGCGATCCCAAACACTGCGGCGCGCGCGGAAAATGTACAAGCGATCAGTCTGACCACTCGGATTATTTCGGCAAAACATGCGATGAAGCGGCCGGCCAGGAATGTATCAGCGGGCAGTGCACCTGCCAAGGCGAGCTCATCTATTGTGACGGAAAATGCATCAACCCGAGCAACAACAGCGCGTATTGCGGCAGATTCAACTCGACATGCGACAAGCTGACGGCATGCTCGTCACACGCATCATGCAAGAACGGCACATGCGAATGCGCGCAAGGCTACGCCTATTGCGGCAGCGACACGTGTGTCCCCAATGGCGAAACGCACTGCGGCGCGCGCGGCGGCTGCCAGGGCGCAAGCGCGGCATCCCCGAATTTTGCCGGCATCGACTGCACCCAGTATGACGACATGAAGTGCGAATCATCCACCGGGATATGCGTCTCCACCAACGATCAAGTGCCTGAAAAATGCGGGGCTCAACAACGCGTCTGCAGCCGTGATAACGGCATTGCCGGATGCGGAAGCCAGTCCCAGTTCACGGACAGCACCTGCGCCACATGCACGGCAGACCTTTGCGGCAGCGCCTGCACATCGCCCATCGGCACAAACGCGAACTGCAGCGCCTGCGGCGACAAATGCCGTTCCGGCCAGACCTGCCAGGCCACACAGACCGGAAAATATGAATGCCGGTGCTCACGCGCACAGGACGGACGCGAACTGACCGCGTGCGACGGCAAATGCGTCGACCTTCAGTTCAGCCAGAACAACTGCGGCGCATGCGGCGCATCATGCAGCGAAGACGAAGCCTGCATCCGAGGCGTTTGCCAGAGCTACACCTGCGATCCCGGACAATATTTCTGCCTCGGCGCGTGCCGCAATCAGCCGCAAAACGAACCCCTTGCCTGCGACCAGGACAAAACCGATCTCGTCTGCAAAACCGACACGGCAAACTGTGACGGCATGCTCGCCAATGGCTGCGAAATCAACACCGCAACCGATGCGGACAACTGCGGCTCATGCGGAAATGAATGCGCTGCGCTCAACCCGGCATGTCAACATAGCCAGTGCTGTCATAAAGACGGCGATATTTCCCTTATTTTGCAGTTCCTTACGATATGTTGCAATCATAAATATAAAAAGCCAACAAGTTTTTTAGGATTTAAAATATATAACGAATATAAATGCGCGACGAATTCGCCAGGAAATGACTGGGAACTTGCCGACTAACATCTCAATATATATAATTTCTGAATCTTTATTTTTTATGCTCGCTTTGCGCCTCCGGCGCTACAGCTCGCCGCGCCCGGCTATCGCTGACGCGATACGCCGGCGCATCTTTTGACACATCTCCCGGCGATGATGTCTATGACAAGGGGACGCGCGATCATGATGAACAGGCGATGCGTATTGAGCCGCAGGCGAAATAGCAGCGCCCAAACTGCCGCGTATCTGCAAAGCAGATAGCGGCAGCCCCGTTGAAATCCGCAAAACGGGCGAATACAAAGCTGGCATATTTTTTGCTATACACCCATCCGTCTATTTTTTTGGACTACTTTTTTAATCGTGTGAGGTAGATATGAGATCGAGCATAAGGAATTACGGGACACTTTTTGCGGCAATGTTCGCCTTGTCAGGCTGCACCGACCTGACCCCCAACGGCGAAGCCTGTGATGTCAATGCCGACTGCGAGAGCAATCACTGCGTAGATCATGTTTGCCGTGTCAAGACGTGGAAATCCCAGAAGACCCAGAACGGCGACGCGTGCATAAAATCAGAGGACTGCGAGAGCAACAACTGCGTGAAGAATGTATGCCGCGTGATCACGTGGAAGGAAGGCGATTCAGCCGGAATCGCGAACGGCCTGGCCTGTGCACAAAACGAGGACTGCGCGAGCAACAACTGCGTGAAGAATGTATGCCGCGTGAGTACATGGAAAGAGTCAGGCAAGACGCCGAACGGCAAGGCCTGTACATCCGACAGCGAATGCGAAAGCGGCAACTGCTATGAGGGCAAAGTCTGCCGGGCCGCGACCTGGAATCCAGGCGGCGGCAGCAACGGCAAAACTGCCGGTTCGGCATGCAGCCTGAACAGCGAATGTGCAAGCCGCGTCTGTGTGAGCGGCGCATGCGCGGACACGGGCTCCGGGAAGTTTTCGAGCAACAAAACCGGTCTTGGCTCAACCGCAACAGGCGGGTCATGCACGCGGAATGCACAATGCGAAAGCGGCCTTTGCGACAATGGCATCTGCTCGGATGACTGCGCGCGCCTCGGCTGCGCAGAAGCCTATTATGTATGCCGCGCCAACAAATGCATCCCTGTCGAGTCACAAGGCACGGAATGCACCCTCAATGAAGACTGCGGCATCGGATACTTCTGCTGCAACGGCTTCTGCAGCGAAAACAAGTGCGAAGTCGGCATTTCATGCGAAAGCAGCGATACGCGCTGCAACAACGGGTGTGGAAGCCATGATTATTGCACTTGTTCCGGCGATACCGAATGCGGCAACAATATGTATTGCGGCTACGATTCCTCGTGGGGCAATGTCTGCTATCCTAAAAAGCAGGTCAACGCCTCCTGTTCATCAAACAGCCAATGTGCAGACGGCCTTTATTGTAGCAGCAAATGCGTTCTCAAGAAAGATCTTGATGAATCGTGTTCCCAATCCTACGAGTGCGCGTCCGGCCTGTGCGTATCCAATAAAGATGAGCTCTGTGACTGGTATTATTGGTACGATTGTTATTGCAAGCCACCTCGTGAAAATGGCGAAAAATGCATGCTGGACTCCAACTGCAAGTCGGGCTACTGCAAGCCGTCGACCTCGACATGCGAGAGCCGTTAAAGCCGGAGACACACGGCTGGCTCAGATAAGCGCAAAGCCGCCAGAATGGCGGCTTTGCTGTATGTCAGAAGCAGTCAGATCGAATCATTTTCGACAGCCATCATCTTGTCGACACGGCGCTGGTGGCGGCCGCCCTCAAAATCCGTGTTGAGGAACGTCTTGACAGCTTCGCGCGCGATCGCGGGGCCGGTGATATTCGCGCCGAGGCAAAGGACATTCGCGTCATTGTGGCGGCGTGTCATCTCGGCTTCGTAGGCGTGATGCACGAGCGCGGCACGGATGCCGCGCACCTTGTTCGCCGTCATGGATACGCCGATACCGGTGCTGCACACGATGATGCCGGCAGCAGCCTCTTTGGCCGCAACCGCGCGGGCAACGGCCGCTGCAAAATCGGGATAGTCGCATGAAGACGTGTCGAATGTGCCCTTGTCATCGACTTCATAGCCGAGCTCGGCAAGCATTTTCTTGAGATCTTCTTTCATCGCAAAGCCGGCGTGATCACTGCCGACCGCAAGTTTAGAACCGGGCTGAATCATGGTCTGGATCCTTATTTTTTGTTGAGGAGTGTCTCAAGTTCGGTGAGCGTCTTGTCAAATTCCTGGAGCGCGAATGCAATCGGCGCAGGCGTGGTCAGGTCAACCCCCGCTTCGCGCAGAAGCGTGACGGAATCCTTGGCACTGCCGGACTTGAGCATTGTCAGGTATTTCTGTGCATTTTCGGGGCTCTGCTCGATGAGCGAGGCGAACGAAAGCGCGCTCGAAAGCCCTGTCGCATAGCTGTACACATAATATTTGTAATAGAAATGGGGAATATATGCCCACTCACGGCTGTCATTGGCATCGATCGTGTAGTCAGGGCCATAATACTTGGCAATGAGCTTTGCATACAGGTCATCGAGCCATTGCGCCTGAACGGCGACGCCGTTTTCGAGCGCGGTGTGCGCGAGATATTCAAATTCAGCGAACAGCGTCTGGCGATAGATCGTACCACGGATGTTCTCGAGCTTATCCACGAGAAGGTCGATCTTTTCGGCATCCGAAGACGCATTTTTATATAAATAATCGTTGAGCAACGACTCGTTCGTCGTCGAGGCGATTTCCGCGAGGAACATCGTGTAATGGTAAGCGCTTGCGGGCTGATTCGCCATGGCATAGATGCTGTGCATCGAGTGTCCGAGTTCATGTGCAAGCGTCGATACATCGTCGAGCGAATCCTGATAGTTCGTGAGGATGAACGGATCGATGCCAAAGACAGAGCAAGAATATGCGCCGCTTCGCTTGTCGGCATGCGGCATCAGGTCAATCGAGCCGTGTTCGGGATCCATCTCGACCTGAAGGCGCTTGATATATTCATCGCCAAGAGGCGCTAACGCCTTGGAGATCAGATCGACAGCTTCCTCGTAAGTATATGATTTTTCAACGCCTTCCGAGAGCGGAATATACATATCATAGAGATGGACATCGCTGAGGCCGAGGATCTTCTTGCGAAGCGCGACATACCTGTGGAGCGGCGTGAGATTTTCGCCGACCGTCTTGATCAGGTTCTGATAAAGCTCGACGGGAATATTATCTTTGTCGAGATAGGCTTCAAGCGCGGTGTCGTATTTGCGAGCGCGAGCAAAGAGGATATCGTTCTGCATCTGGCCGACATACGCATTGGCAAAGACATTCTCATATTTCGCGAGCGTGCCCATAAGGCCATCCACAGCGGCTTTGCGGACATTGCGGTCGGCGCTGCGGCGATACTTGGCATAATTGGAGAGCGTGAGCTGAACATCCTGGCCCTTTTCGTCCTTGATCACCGGGAGCTGCATCTCGTCGAGCATCGCGTCAAAAACCTTTTCGCTGTTCGAGTGGATCTCGTTCAGGTCGATTTCGGCCCAGAGATTGTCGCCAGCGAGTGCGAGGACGCGCTCGGCATCATCGGACAGCACCCGGCTTGAGCGTCGCATGATATTGCGAATATAGGGTTCATGCGCCTTGAGTTCAGGCTCGGCTTCGAAATATTTGGCGAGCGTGTTCTCATCGAGTTTGAGGATCGAATCGCGGATGCCTTTGGAAAGCGCCATGAAGCGGTTGAGGACATTATTGGCCTGCGTCTGATCGGCCTTGACTTCAGGGCTCGGCTCGGTGTCGTCCGTCATATTGGCATAGAGCGTGAGCTTGTTGATCGCGGTATGTGTGTCAAAATAGAGGGCGAGACAGTCCTTGAGTGCGGAGGCAGAGGCGATATTTTTGCAATCGGCGATTTTCTCCGCTTTATCTGCGGTATCCTTGATCGCGGCCTTGAAATCGGCATAGGAGGCGAAGAGCCTGTCTTTCTTCCAAAGATATTTGGGATCGATTTCAGCGCGAGTCTTCACGCCAACATTCTGCACGGGTGCCTGCGCGGCCTGTGCTTCAGCAGCATGGGCTTCTTTCATATTGGCTTCCTCTTCCATCACGGGCGCATGACAAGCCTCAACCGCAGGACACGGCTGAACAGGCGGACATGCGGGCTGGCACGCCGCGAGAGTCCCTGCGACCAGAACCGAGCTCATCATCAAAAAGTGTTTGTTTGAAATCATAACTTCTCCGGGAATGTTAAGAAACGGGGATATGACATCCTCACCGGGGCCGCAGTTTATACACCAACCCCCGATATTTTCTGTACAGATTTTTGAGCACCGTGATCTATGCGGAACAGAGCCGTGGTCTATGCACCACACAAGGATCTGCGCGCAGCGCGGCGCGTCGTATGCAACGCATAGGCGCGCCCATACGCGGCGTATGCAAATAGCCGCGTGCCCAAAGCGCGGCGCATGCGAAGCCAAGCCGCGCCCCTCCCGAAAAGGCAAGTGCGTTTGCCAGGACATTCCGCTATTGAAATATATCAGGATGTGATATGCTGTATGTGGGTGTTTTTTACACGGAGGTAGTATGAGATTTCGCTTGGTTTGTCTGATTTTGCTTGTGATGCTTTCGTTTTCGACGACGGGTTTTGTGTGTGCGACACGCGTTGAGAAGATGGAGGCCGACATTGAGGCGCTGCAGCTCCAGTTTGCGGAGATCCAGAAACGCGTCAACAATGACCAGACCCAGCTGACCGAAATGATCCTTCGGGCGGACCGCAAACTTGAAGAGCTCGGAAGCACGCAGGACCAGACCCACGACAGAGTGGCGCAGCAGAATGTCCAGCTGGCGCTTGAACTGGAGAAAGAGCGCGCGGAAATGGCGGCAATGCGCGGGCGTATGGATGTCCAGCAGAAGACGATCACCGAGCTTCAGGCGAGCCTTCAGACCGTCCTGGGGTCGATCACGAGCACATCCGACGGGAAGAGCCTGATCCTTCCGAGCGACCAGGGGGCGCTGCTGGAGTTCATCGAAGCCAAGAAAGCCGCCCAGGACACGGCGGCGCAGAAAGCCGCGATTTCCGAATATCTGAGGCGTTACCCGAACGACGAAAAGGCAGAGACGCTTCTGCCCGAATATATCGCGATCCTGCATGCCGAGGGAGCCGATGCCGAAGTCATCCCGAACTGCACCAAGTATCTGCAGATGTACCCGAACGGCAAAGCGCTCAACGATGTCATGTATTATATGGGCGAATCCGGATTCAAGATCGGCAACTGCGACCTCGCCAAAAAAGCGTTTATGAAGCTTGAAGCCGCCAAATACAAGAATGCGTCGGAACGTCTGAAAGAGATCAAGGCAACGTGCAAGTAAGCGGAAAGCGCCATGTCCCATACCATACACCATCAGGCATCCGACAGTTTTGATATTCGCCAGATGGAAATCGGCGACCTCGCGGCGGTGTTCTATCTGGGCGAGCGTCTGTTCACGGCAGACAAGTGGCCGGCGCTCTATCGGACGTGGGATGAATACGAAGTCGTGACCTTTTTTGCGTCCGACACGGAGACGTGTTTCGTGGCGACGCGCAATGAGAAAGTAATCGGTTTTGCGCTCGGCAACGTGATCGAGAAAGAGCACAGCACGTGGCGTTACGGTTACTGCGTGTGGCTCGGCGTGGATCCGGATGTGACGCAGAACGGAGTGGGCTCGGCGCTTTTCACGGCGATGAAAGACCGGTTTATCGAGCTCGGCGCGCGCATGATCCTTGTCGACACGGATGCCAACAACGAGCCGGCGATCCGATTTTTCAAGAAACACGGCTTCGATCATGAGAACAAGCACGTGTATCTATCGATGAACCTGACCCACGATCAGGAATACCGGCAGCGTCATAAGAAGTAACCGTGAAGATATGATCAGCAATCTGGATGCAGTCCTCGTCGGAATCTTTCTCGCGTTGACGTTAGCGATCGGCCTGCGCCAGAGAAGCGGATCGGGAGAGAGCGCGCACTACCTTCTGGGAGGGCGCGCGCTGACGCTTCCAGCCTTTATCGCGACGACAGTCTCGACCTGGTACGGCGGCATCCTTGGGGTGGGCGAATATGCGTGGAGCTACGGCATCTCGAACTGGCTTGTATTCGGCGTGCCGTATTATGTGGGCGCATTTTTATTCGCGATGCTCCTGAGCCGTCGCGCGCGGCAATCAGAATCGCTGACGCTTCCGCACCGCATCGAGGCCACATACGGGCCTGCGGCGGGGAAATGCGCGGCCATCCTGATTTTCCTGACGACGATCCCGGGCGCGTATATGCTGATCATGGGGACGCTCGTCTCGCTATCCTTCGGCCTATCGCAGGCAACCGGCATCCTGATCACGGCAGTTTTTGTCGTGACGTATTTATGGCGCGGCGGATTCCGCGCAGTCGTCCGGACCGACGGCATCCAGATGGCACTCATGTTCGGCAGTTTCATGCTTCTGACGGCGGTGCTATTGTTTGCGCACGGAACCGAGCCGCTCACCACGCTTCCAGCCAGCCACCTGGAACCAGACGGCGGCCAGCCGCTCGGCAGCATCCTGATCTGGTATGTCATTGCCCTTTCGACGCTTGCAGAACCGAACTTTTTTCAGCGCGCGTTTGCAGCCAAAACGCCAGAGATCGCGCGTCGCGGCCTTCTGATCAGCATCGCGTTCTGGATCGCATTCGACATGATGACGACGCTCTGCGGCCTGTATGCGCGCGCCCTGATGCCGGATCTTTCGGTGCCGCTGCATGCCTTTCCAGCCCTGGCAGCAAAGGTATTGCCCGCAGGCGCCGTCGGGATTTTCTTTGCCGGTCTGTTTGCCACAGTCCTGTCCACACTCGATTCCAATCTATTCACGACGGCGACGACACTCGGACGCGACCTATGGCCGCAAAGTTCCCGATTTTCAGACACATCGCGCACGCGCATCGGCCTGATCGCGGGCGCATTGTTCGCATCGGTCATCGCGCTCGCGTCCGGATCGGTCATCAAGATCTGGAAGATATTTGGCTCCGTGTCGGCGGCATCGCTGCTCATCCCCATTCTGGCATCGTATTACCCGCACCTCAGGCTGAGCGCGCGCGGCGCAGTCGTTCTGATGACGGCCAGCAGTCTTACGACAGTCGTATGGTTTGCAGCGGCAAAGCTTGGCGACGGCACATACTGGCTAGGGCTGGAACCATTATTTGCAGGTTTTGGCGTGGCACTTGTGATCTATGCAGCAGACAGGATCATCCGTCGATAAGCAGCGAGCAAATCAATTTTTGCTGAACAGAGCCTAAAATATGCCCCAAAGAGAGCGTCTTGCCCTTCAAAACTCACCTCAAAAGTGCATCAGACAGGGCAAGAAAATGCTTGTTGAAAAAACCAAACGATTTATGAGGCTGAAAATTACTATTTTCTTGACAGATTGCGCCTCTGACCGTAGTTTTGCCACGTTTTGACAGTCGCAAAATGCGGATTGTCGTCTAAAACTCCCTTTCATTTTGGAGATTTTCATTATGACGAAAACTGAATTGCTGAAAACTGTGTGTGACAAAGTTGAAGGTCTGAACAAAAAGCAGGCTGATGATATCGTGAAAGCAGTATTTGAAGGCCTAACCACGGCGATTTGTGAAGACGGTCGTATCACCTATCCCGGTTTCGGTACATTCATGGTCAAAGACGTTGCTGCGCGCACGGGCCGCAACCCTAAAACCAAAGAAGCCATCCTTATCAAGGCTTCCAAAAAGGTCTCTTTCAAAGCCGCTCCGAAACTCAAAGCCGCCATTCTCGGCGATGCTGCAGAAGCGGAAGCAGAAGAAGCCCCCGTCGAAGTAAAGAAAGAAGCCAAGAAGAGCGCCAAGAAAGAAGCGGCCGCTCCCGCTGAAGCCCCCGCCAAAAAAGCCACGAAAAAAGCCAAAAAGTAATATTTAGGCTTGATTACTATAAAAAAGCGCCATTAGGCGCTTTTTTTTTGCTATTCCAGCGGTCCTCCCCCGCCGCTTTCGCGGCATCTTCCCCATCCAGGAGCGAGAAACGGGTTCGCTGACGCGCCCAGCATCGTGTCATACTAAAGTAATCTTATATCCACCGCGTTCAGGTCCCGGCCTATTTATATTCCCGGTCAGGCTGCTGTGCCCATGTGTCGGGGCTGTACGCAGTCGCCTTTCATGGATATGCGATCCGCCCGGTTCTGATACGCCATATTTGATATCCACGCATGCAGAACAGCATTATTTATTATATCCAGGCGGCGTATAAGACATCCAAGCGTCAGAAAAGTCCGTGAGCAGCCCAGCAACGCGCATCCCGTCTAAATAGCGTTGCACGGACTAGAGACATGTGATAGAAGACTGAAATGTTTTAGTGTGCGTTGTTGCACGTTTATTGCCCAGGAGGTTTTTTAATGCGTACAAAAGAAGATATTGAACAGTACCTGAACCGTTGCTTCAACCCGGACGAAATTGAAGAGATGGGAGATGGCGTTTACAGAATCAAAGATGATCTTCCTGAGGTCAACGATATCCTGATTCTCGTGAGTGACCCCATTGTCATTTTCACGGCTCGTATTATGAAGGTTCCGACGCAGAATCAGTCAGAATTCTTCAGAAAACTCCTCGAGTTCAACGCCACCGAACTCATCTCTGGCGCCTATGGCATCGATGGAGACGATATCGTTGTCAGCGATACGCTCCAGCTTGAGAATCTTGACTACAATGAATTCGAAGCCGCTCTCGAGTCGCTCGCTTATGCGCTTCATCAGCACTATCCCGAGCTCATCAAATTCGCCGACAAACCCGCTGAAAGCGCCTCTGCCAACTGATAGCGAAGTCATCACGATCCATTCACATACACACAGGAGATCTATACATGGGACTTTTCCAGCGCATTTCAACCCTCTTCAAATCCGAAGCCAACGCCGCCATCGACAAGATGGAAGATCCCGAGAAGATGTTGAACCAGTCCATTCGGGACATGCAGGAACAGCTCAATCAGGCCAAGGCTCAGGTCGCAGAATCCATTGCATACGAAAAACGCCTCAAGATGCAGTATGACAAGGCGATAGAGAAGACCAAAGAGTGGGAAAGCAAGGCCATGACCGCCGTCAATGCAGGCCGTGACGACCTCGCCACACAGGCACTCGAACGCCAGGCAGAAGCGCAGAAAGAAGCAGACGGCCTGTACAAACAGTGGCAGCAACAGAAAGCGGGTTGTGACAAGATCAAAGAGAAACTGAAGAACATGAACAACAAGATCGAGGAGGCGAAGCGCAAGAAATCCCTCCTCGTCGCGCAGGCCAAACGTGCCGAAGCCTCCAAGACCATTCATGAGACCCTCAGTGGCATGAACGACGCAGCCGCCTTCTCGACATTTGAACGCATGGCAGAAAAAGTCGAAGCGATGGAAGCGCAGGCTCAGGCATCGGAAGAGCTCGCTGTCGATTATTCAAGCGGCGACTCGCTCGAGAACGAACTCGACAACCTGAAACCGTCTGTTTCCAACAACGATGCCCTCGCCGCCCTCAAAGCCAAGATGGGCAAAGCCAATGCAGCCCCCGCCCCCGCAGGCGAACAGGCGTATGGCCAGTACAACAAGCAGCAGCAGGGCAACCTTGCGAACATCTCCAGCTGGGATGATCTGTGAGAATCGCCTGAGCGCCGTATCTAAAAGCCCGCCCCGCGCGGGCTTTTTTGTCACAATCACCGCACAAGGGTAAACTATGGATGAAGCTTTAGTCAGTGCTGTACAGCGAAACGCCGGATTCGTCGCCTCCATGAAATCAGAGATTGCGCGCGTCATCGTCGGCCAGGAACACATGGTCAACTCAGCCATCATCGCGCTTCTCACCGGCGGTCACATCCTTCTCGAAGGCGTGCCCGGACTCGCGAAAACGCTCCTCTGCAACACGATCGCCAAAGTCGTCGAGTGTCAGTTCAAACGCATCCAGTTCACCCCGGATCTCCTGCCCGCCGACCTGGTCGGCTCACTCGCGTATCGCCAGGATAACGGCTCTTTTTACGCCAAAAAAGGCCCGATTTTCGCCAACCTCGTCCTTGCGGATGAGATCAACCGCGCCCCCGCCAAAGTGCAGTCCGCGTTGCTCGAAGCGATGCAGGAAAAGCAAGTCACGATCGGGGACACGACCTATCCGTTGCCAAGCCCGTTCCTCGTCATCGCCACCCAGAACCCGATCGACCAGGAAGGCACCTATCCCCTGCCTGAAGCCCAGGTTGACCGTTTCATGCTGAAAGTCGTCATCGACTACCCCACGGAACAGGAAGAAAAGCTCATACTTGATCGCATGACACACCCTCAGAAGGTCGTGCCCAACCCGATCACGACGGCCTCCAATCTCATCACAGCCGCATCCCTTGTGGAGAAGATCTACATTGCCGAGCGTGTACGCGACTACATTGTGAGCATCATTTGCGCGACGCGTCATCCCGAAAACTACGGTCTGGCCGATCTGCGTTCGAGCATCGCGCGCGGGGCAAGCCCACGCGCCACCATCGCACTCGCAGCCGCAGCCAAGGCAAACGCCTTTATCAACCAGCGCGCCTATGTCCATCCCGATGATATCAAGGAGCTCGCCCAAGATGTCCTCAGGCACCGCATCGCGCTGACTTATGAAGCGGAAGCCGATAACGTCACCACGACCGATATCATCGACAGCATCCTCAAGAAGATCGATGCTCCCTAAAGTCATGGTCACGGCGCGGCCTGAGGGCTTCAAATCCCGTTCTGATCTATGTTTTGCAACCGCCTGAACGGCATATCACGGCGAATGTCGGGCGGATGCCAATCCGATGCGTCGAGGGGGTAGCGGCGTATGCGCGCAGGCCGGCAAGGGCGTGACACGCCCTGGCGGGCGAGCACATAGCCGCGAAGGGGGATTCTTCCCCCATCCAAATCATTTAAAACAGGAAGGTGACGATTCTTTGGCGCGTTTGAGCACGTCATCTGGAATGACCGGAGTCATGCCGATCCACGCTTCATCATTGTCATAAGCGAGATCCGACTCGTGGCAATAGCCGTTGGTACCGTCCCAGAAAAGCCATGCCACCTGCTTGAACACGCCCGTCTGCTTGAGCGAGATGTTCGCCTTTTCGAAGCGCATCTTGCCATTGATATAGGTGCGGATCGTCGCATACGAAGGCCCAAACGCATTATCCAGATAATAATGCACGCCGATCGCATACCAGCGACACGGGGCGGGGTTATTCAGGTTGATATTTTCAGGCCCCTCACCATCAAAATCGTCGATGTCGAGCGAGGGTTCTTCATTTCCAAAGTTATCGACGTGCCAGACGGCATACTGATTTTTGAAATAGATATCGGTGCCATTGGTGAGGACCGCGATGCCGGTATCGCCCCATTTTCCGTCGGGAAGCGTCATGAAATGGAGGTCGAGATCGGTACCATCCGAGTCGCCGATCGTCTTGTCATTCGGCGTGTGCCAGACGAGCTGGATATGGATCGTCTCGCGCGGGGTCGCCGTGATCGTCACGCAATCCGTATTGCAGCTCTTCATGCCGGCCGAATCTTCAACGGTAAGGCAGATCTCGTATTTGCCTGCCAGATCAAGGAAAAACGAAGCCTTTTCCCCGCTTGAAGCGATCGCAGAAGTCGAATCTTTTGGGGCGGTCTTGATGCTCCAAAAGTACTTGAGTTCGGATGCGTCCGTCGTTTCCTTGTCCGAGCTCAAGGAACCATCCAAAGTGACCGTATCGAGCGGCGCGAGATCGAGCGTCTTCTCCCAGGTGCTCGCGGAGGACAATTTTGCCTGCGCGACCGCTTCGGGACACTGGTTTGCAGACGCGCTTCCCATGACCTTCAATGTCGCGTTCCCCTGAAGCGGGTCGTTGTTGACGATGACGAATTCAGCCTGCGAGCTGCCCTCGCTGACCGGCGTGAACGTGACCTTAAGCGTCGCGCTTTCGCCATTGGCGAGTTCGGCATTAGCACCGACAAGTTCATACGAATATGTATTCGGTCCCGAGGTCTTTCTTACATCAGAGATCTTGAGTGGCACGTCGCTGCAGCTCGTGAGTTTCACATTTTTTGTCTGTTGTGAACCGACGCTGACGGCTGGAGAGAACTCAAGCAGTGTCGGCTGGATCAAGAGACAGGGCGTGTCGCTGTTGGAAATGATCGGCAGGCTGTATTGAGGATGCGCCGGATCATTGGAAGCAAACACGAGCGTGCCTTCCTGCTTGTCGAGCGCCTTTGGCTCGAACGCGACAGAAATTTCGAGCGCATCTTCAGAATTTGCAGCGAGTGTCACGGGAAGAGACGACGCATTATCGAGGGTGTAGCTGAAATCTGTCGAGGCATTCAGGGAAATGCTGTTGAGAATGAGCGGCAGATCGCCGACGTTGGTCACGACGACGCGCTTTGTCGTGATTTCTCCGGGATCCGTCTGTCCGAAGATGAGTTTTTCCTCGCTTGACGGCACGACATGAATCATCGGGGCGAGTTCCTGAGCCACGACATCGAGTTCATAGACAGGACGTTCCGGATCATTGGAGTAGATACGAATCTTTCCAGCAGGAGAGGGCGATGATGCAGATGGCGAGAAGTTCACGGAGACGGGCATCGAGCCCTGGCTTGGCAGATCACGCGGGAACGCGCTGCCTTCGGCCGAAAGCAGCACCGAGTCGGCTCCGTCCCATTCGATGCGTCGGACATTCAAATGATCGCGCCCCACGCTCGTGATCACGAAGGGAAGGGCATGCGTCTCGCCAACCGTCACGCGGCTGAACGTGATCTGACGATTTGGCGTGACACGGATACGCGCATCCGTCCCTTCTTCGAGAGTCGGACCGCAAGCGGTACAGAGGATGCCAAAACACAAGGGAACGAGTAGTTTTTTTAACTGCATCATCGAAGAAAATCTCAATCAAAAAGCGAGTGCCGCCGGCTCGACTCGGAACACGGAGGCACTCGAACAAGGGCGCATGGCCTAACAAAGTCATCCGGCGTATTGAAACGATGTCGTCTCGGGAACGCCAGGAGGCAAGCGGCATCGCCGCCTGGCATCACACCGAGCAGTCTTTATGCAGCATGACGTAGTTGGAGTGTGACTTGATGCTGGCGCGGATATCGGAGGCTTTTGCCTCGAACACCTGACCTTTTGGCGCGCCGCTCTTCCAGCCTGCCGAATAGGGATCCGTGATGCGGAGCATGTTCACGCCGTCTTTCACGAACGCGCCGGAAGCGACGACGTAATGCCCGTTCGACTTGTAACCGAAAGCCGCAAGCGTGCTCGGTTTGAGCTGGAGCTGCACGGGCGCGTTCTTGCCGAGGCTGGCCTGGACGCCAGCGAAGAACGCCTTATCCGAGGAAGTCTGGGCATATTTGTAATCCTTTCCTTTGCCATTTTTCTGGATATAGTGATTGATGGCATTGGTGATCGCGTAGACATAAGTGCCTTCGCCGCCGGAATTGGCATAGCTCCAGATCTGGCTTTCGGTCACTTCCTTTCCGGAATAGGTCGTCGAGACCATAGCGCCGGATGCGGAACCGCATGTATAGTTTGTCTGCTGCGGCTTGAGCGCGACATCGACGAACACGCCGTCCGCATTGACCGTAGGCTCAGGCGCGACAACAGAGGGATCGTAATCGACCGTCCAAGTCGCGCAGACCCAGCCGACCTTGCCATTATAGCTGACCTGATACCAGCCGTTCTGCTCGGCCGTGACCGTAAGGATCGTGCCATAAGGGATGCAGTAATAGACTTTTGACCCGCTCGCGGGCGTTGTGCCGTTGCCAGGAACGTCGCGCATATTCAGCCCGACATCCGCAGTCACCTTGACCTGGAACTGCGTGAACGGAGGCGTTTGAGGCTCCGGCTCTGGCGTCTGGGGTTCGGGTGCAGGCGTTTCAGGCTCGACCACGGGTTCGGGTGTCTTGTAATCCGTGTACGCCTTCATGACCCAGCCATAACCGGTGCCGTATGCAATTTTAAGCCAGCCGTCCTTTTCCTCGTACACCTGAATGGTCTTGCCTTTTGTCAGGCCGCCGATCCTGCGGTAATTCTGTCCTGCGCCTTCCCTTACGTTCAGCGCGCTTACCGTAACCTTTCCAGACCCGATCGGGTCATTCTGCTTGCTAATGCCGGGTTTGCGCTCCACCTGCTGCCGCAGATTACTCGTCGTCTGCGCGACCTTGCGGGCAGCTTTTGAAGCGTACGAACCCAATGAGCTCACGGTACTGGAAGCCGATGATCTCAATGCTTCTTTCGCCATAACAACCTCCTTCTTTAAGTGTCCTATCACAACGTCATAAAACGCCACTATAATGATAGAGCATTTTGACGGTCTCTGCCATTTATTAAGCAAATTATTTAGAGGCAGTGGGCAATAGGCAGTAGTTTGCAGCACAAGGGTTTTGAGCCTGAGGAAATACAAGTGTAGGACGACACAGAGGCGCAATGGGCAATGGGCAGTGGGCAATAGGCAATAGGCAGTAGTTTGCAGCACAAGGGTTTTGGGCCTGAGGAAATACAAGTGCAGGACGACACAGAGGCGCAATGGGCAATGGGCAATAGGCAATAGGCAGTAGTTTGCAGCACAAGGGTTTTGGGCCTGAGGAAATACAAGTGTAGGACGACAC
>JAFZFY010000182.1 GCA_017555665.1 Pseudomonadota bacterium
CCGTCATCGTGATGTCCAAACCGAGCTTCTCCATGCTTATCCGAAGAGTTCAGAACGAACCCTGGACGAAAGACAAAATGGAACTCATCCGCCGCGAAGCGCGAGGCAACTACTTCTCATGCGAGCAGGTTGCGGCGCTCCTCAGACGCATCAACCACGACTCCAATCGCGTCCAGCTCGCCGTTGAACTCTATGACCGAACCATTGACAAGGCCAACTGGCATGAAGTCATGAGAGTGTTCGATTTCGATTCAAGCCGTCATGAAGTCGAGAGGCGCGTGCATCATCACTGATTGACCATCCATAAACACAAAAAAAGCCGTTCAGGAGAACGGCTTTTTTTTGTGGGCTTGTGCAATCCTTGCAAGGCTATAGAAGGCTCTGTTCGCCCAAATCACGTGCATACACACGGCGGCTGCAAGGCCCGAAAACAATGTATGTGCGGAGCTATTGCCTGAAATACGCGCCCATGGCTCTTGCCGCGACGTGACTTCCCTTGATCCACCACTTATCGGTATTGACGACCAGCGCACCGACAGCAAGTGCACCTTTGGCATCATCGCCCCAGCCGATGAACCAGTTGAATGTGTAGAAGGGACGTTTGTTTGAAAGCGTGCCGGTCTTCCCGCCCACGCGAACATTCTTGCGCCACCCCTTGCGCCCAGTGAACATCTTGCGCGCCGTGCCCTCGCGTGTCGTATTCTCCCCCATACGCGCAAGCGTATCGGCATTTGTCTGCGACATCACGACCAGCCACGGACGCGGCTTGGCCTTGTAAACGACCTGTCCAGAGGCATTCGTGATCTCATCGATAATCGTCGGCGTCATCATGATGCCGTGATTCTCGATGGCGGCGGCAATCAACGCGCCATGCATCGGACTGAGATTGACATGCCAGAACCCGGCTGCAGTCTTGGCACGCTCAATATCGTCATCCACAAATTCCGCCGTGCTGACATCCGTCAGGAACTCGGTCGGCAGTTCACGGTTAAACCCGAACTTGAGCGCGATCTTTTCAAGGTCTTCTTTGCCCAGATGCTGATAAGCCAGGCGCGCCATCACGGCATTGATCGAGTGGCCAATGGCCTGTTCAAGCGTCGCGCAGGTATTGTCGATCTGAGGGTTTCCGCGCACATCCGACTCGGTGAGCATGCTCTGCCCGCCGGAATAACAGACACGCGCCTGCGTATCGACACTGCCTTTTTCGAGCAGTGCGGCAGCCGTGACGACCTTGAAAACAGAGGCCGAAGGCGCAAGCGCCTTCGTCGCGTAGTTCTCGACAGACGGCCGATCATTCGAAGCCGAAGCGATCGCGAGAATGCGCCCCGTATTCGGCTCGATCGCGACAGCGCCGCCGTGTGGCACTGGATGCTCATTCAGGCTGTTCTCGATTGTCGTCTGAATCTCGTGATCCAGCGAAAGCCGCGCACGACGGCCATCGGGCAACGCGACATAGGCCGTATTGCCTTCCCAAACGATATCCTTCAGGTCAAACTGAACCCCAGAATCGACATGCGTCGGCGTGCCCTGCGGCTCCGGCGCCACTTCCGTCCCCTCCGCATAGGCAAGCGTCTGCGGCAAAAATTTGTCCTGGCGCTCCAAAATCCCTGTCGTCTGACAAATGACCCACGCGGCAATGACGGCAAAAAATGCCGCGACGGTTATCCATTTTCTCTGTGTGGCATGAGTGATCCTGCGCATGCAACCTCCCCTGCTGAGCGCGTTTGATAGCAGAGAACGTAAGCCAGAATGCGCTTGTGGGCAAATTTATGGGGACGCACCAAATACGCGCCAATGCCCCCACGCCAACGCTCACGGTTTACGCAAAGCCCACAAAACTGGCATTTTCCCGATATCACACATGTCAAATCCCCCGCCCTAACGGGGCGGGGGATTTAGAGGGGGATGCCAGAAAATCGCGTATGTCCAAGACTTTATTTGGTCTGCGCATTCGCAGGTGCAACCGCCGCAGGTTTTGCACCATTATTTGCCGCAGGTGCAGCCGCCGTAGGTTTTGCACCATCAGCCGGTTTTGCACCATTATTTGCCGCAGGTGCACCTGCCACAGGTTTTGCATCGTCTGCTTTGGGTGTGGCAGGACGCGCGGCGGCTTTGGCATTGGCAAGTCGCTTTTCGAGAAGCGCGCTTGAATAGTTCGCGAGTTCACCGAGGTTCGGCACCTGCATGCCCCAAGTCGTGACATCGGTCTTGTCTGCGGCAAAACTGGCGAGCAGCTGGACATCGCTATCCGTGCCAAGCGTCGACAGACACGCCATCGAGAGCATGCGCGACATCGTGGTGCCTTTGGCAGCCAGTTCGCGGAACACATCGAGCGGCACCTGGTTGTTCAGGTTCTGCGGAAGATGCGCACAATAGACGCGCAACGAGTTCCAGAACGTGAGCGACGGCTGTTCAAGGATCGCAGGATGATCCTCAGGAATCTTGAGCATCCCGTAATCCGAGGGCAGCGACTGGATCAGATTTGCAAAGTTTTTTGCAAGGTTATCACGCCCAAGTTCAATCGTGAGCAATTCGAGACAATCCCAGCGCAGATACCCCGTGCGGTCGCTCTGAAGCAGCCCTCTGCAAACCTCGCTTCCGGCTTTTTTCTGAACCTTGCGATAGTACGTCGCCATCATCACGTCTTTGTAATAATTGAGCGTCGGGTTCTTGTAGTCGGGATCGGTAATGATCCGATTGGCAATAGGCAAAAGCTTTTCGGACGTGTTCGAGGAGAACGGCAACACGAGCGCACGCGGCATATTGGGATATTTTTCATTGATGCGCGTGACAAAGATCTGCGCGACCATATCGTTTGCCCCCGGCAGCTTGAGAACTTCGAGCCCCGCAAGCGTGTTGGAAAGCTTCGTCGTGATACGGTCACTGGGACGCGTGACGACCTTGTATTTCTTGCCTTCCGCGATGAGCTCCTTTTCCTTGGCTTCCTCTTTGGCAAGCGCTTCATCGAGTTCATTGAGAACGCTCGTGATGGCCTTCTGATAAATCGGGAGCGACTCGCTGCCGAGAAGCTCAAACAGACGCTGCTGCTCAACACGGCCAGCCTTTTCAATCGAGAGGAAGAAGTTATCGCTGTCGAGCCAGTTCCGAATGATCGCCATCAGCCCTGCGCGGTTATCATCGCTCACCTCAAGTGTCAGGATGTAATAAGCGGCATCCTTGACACGCGTCTCCATCGTCGGCGTCTGTTCGATAAGCGCATGCATGCGCTCGATCACCCCAAAAACGACCCGGTCGAGCTCGTCCGTCTTGAGCGGCTCCAAAGCTTTAGGGATTTCAAGGCAGTTGCCGCGTTCGGTGAGCACCATGATCGCCTCGATCTTGGAATCGAGACCGATGCGGGGGCTCTGCACAAATTCCTGCATCTTCACAGGGGCGCGCTTATCCTTGAGCCACGCACGGATCCCAGGCGGATCCGTCGGAGAACAGGCAGCCATCGCAAATGCCAAAAACAGGAGGCAAAGGCAGAGAAGGGGGCGGATAATTTTATGTCGGGTCATAGGTGTATTAGTTCCTTTTTTTCGTTTTTGCCTTTGTTTCAGCGGAATCATTAGGTTTGACAACCTCTGCGTCTTCAGTGCCCGCCTGCAAGGCGGCATTTTTGACCGAGGATTTTGGCGTATAAAGGACGTTTTTAGGCAGATTGGCGAGATCCAGGACGCACCGTTTCTTGAACACGAAATTGAAAACGTCCTTGTAGTGATCGACGAAGAAGAACGTGAGTTCTTCCTTGATATGCGCGGCAAGCTCGTCGACATCACGCCTGTTTTTAGAGCACATCACGAGCGTTCTGGCACCTGCGCGCTTGGCGGCTATGACCTTTTCCTTGATACCGCCCACGGGCAGCACATTGCCCGTCAGCGTGATCTCGCCAGTCATCGCAAGGCGTTCAGGAATAGGCTGCCCCAGCAGCAGCGACAAGATACTCGTCGTGATCGTGATGCCCGCGCTCGGCCCATCTTTCGGAATCGCGCCGGCGGGGAAATGCACATGGAAATCGTATTTGGGGAACATATCCTCCGTGACGTGGAGCAGCCCCATATTGGCGCGGATAAAGCTGAACGCGATCTGCACGGATTCGCTCATGACCTCGCCCAACTGACCGGTGAGCTTGAGCTGACCGACACCCGGCATCTTCGTCGTCTCGATGAACAGAATCTCGCCACCGAACTGAGTCCACGCAAGCCCGACCGCAACACCCGGCTGAAGCCCACGGCTGATGACCTCATCGGTATAAATCGGCGAGCCCAGAAAATCAGAGATATTGTCCTGATTGATCTTAGATACAGGCTCTTCACCGCCCGCAATACGCCTGGCATTCTTGCGGCAGACTTTCGCGATCATGCGTTCGAGCTCACGGACACCGGCTTCGCGCGTGTAGCTGCGAATGACCTTTTTGAGCCCTGTGGGCGTGAACTGCATCTGTTCCGGGGTCATGCCGTGTTCCGCAATCTCTTTGGGAACGATATGACGGCGCGCGATCTGGAACTTCTCTTCATCGATATAGCCGGACAGCTCGATGATCTCCATGCGGTCGAGCAACGGCCTGGGGATTGTGGATGCGTCGTTTGCCGTCGCGATGAACATGACATCGGACAGGTCAAAAGACACATCGAGATAGTGGTCATTAAAAGCCATATTCTGCGAAGGATCGAGGACTTCGAGCATCGCGCTTGAGGGATCGCCGTGCCAGTCGCTGCCGAGCTTGTCTATCTCATCGAGCACAAACACGGGATTGCGCACGCCGACACGCTTGAGCCCCTGAAGGATCTTGCCCGGCATCGCGCCGACATAAGTCCGGCGATGACCGCGTATCTCGGCTTCGTCTTTGAGACCGCCCAGCGAGAATCCAAAGAATTTGCGCTTGAGCGCACGGTTGATCGAACGCGCAAGGCTTGTCTTGCCGACACCCGGAGGGCCGAGGAAACAGATGATCTGCCCTTGATGATCGGGCTTGAGCTTGCGCACGGCGAGAAATTCCAGAATGCGCTGCTTGATATCATCAAGACCGAAATGATCCTGTTCGAGGACTTTTTCGGCATACTTGAGGTCGAGCACATCTTCGGTCGTCTTGTTCCAGGGAAGATCGCAAAGCCAGTCGAGATAAGTGCGGATGATATTCGTCTCGCTCGATTCGGGCGTGAGGACGCTGAGCCGCTTGAGCTCTTCCTGCGCCTTCGCCTCGGCTTCCTCGCTCATGCCGGAAGCGGCAATACGCTCCTTGTAGTTCTGGACGCTGAGCGCGATCTCGTCCTTCTCATCACCGAGCTCCTTGCGGATGGCACGAAGCTGCTCGCGGAGAAAGAACTCGCGCTGGCTCGCCTCGATGCGCTCGCGTATCGTATCGTGAATCTTCTGTCCGAGAGCCGCAAGATCGAGTTCCTTCACAAGAATCTCGTAGGCAGCCTCAAGGCGTTTCTGCACGTTGAGTTCCGCGAGTATCTCCTGACGCTTGGCGTTCGGCACGTCAAAATGAGACGCGATCATGTCGGCGATCTTGGAGGGGTCATCGATCGCGGTCATGCTCGTGAGCAGCTCACGCGGCATGTTCGCCTGATCCATTTCCGAAAGCTTGCTGAGCGCGGTCTGGATGTTCCGGCAGTATGCCTTTGTATCGTCATTTTCGACATATTCGTCTTCGAGATACTCGACTTCGGCGATCAGCCTGTCACTCTTGAGGAACGACACGGCGCGCATCCTGCTGATACTGTGGATAAGCATCGTGAACGAGCCGTCGGGCATGCGCCCCATGCGTATAATCCTGCCGACACAGCCGACTTTGGCGAGCTTGTCTGCCGTGAGCTTGGTCGGATCATCGCCCTCGCCCCACAGGAAACCGAGATAATCGCTGTGCGTCTTGGCGCGCTTGACGAGTTCGAGCATGGGCCCTGGCGTGACGACAATCGGCATCATGACATCGGGAAATATGACGCTCTCCGTCAGCGGGAAGATAAAGAGTTTTTCCGGAAGATCATCAGGAATGGCATTTTTCACGGATTCGAGAAGATCATCTAAGATGTTGTCGCTCACTTGTTCCTCCTGATCGCAAATGGATTGTGGACATTCGAAATGCCAGCCGTCTGACATTAGCACATTTTAAAGATTATAGAGAAATTGTTTGTGTGTGTATGATCGGCATCACGGCGCATGCGGTCACCGGATATCACAACCAGGCGCACCCGGCACGATCGGCATCACGGCGCATGCGGTCACCGGATATCATAACCAGGCGCACCCGGCACGCGCGAAATCAAAGGGCGAGCCGTATGGGGCACAGCCCCATAGGCGAGCCCCGACGCGTATCGCCGAAAGGCGATAGCGGCGGCCGTTTGCGACAAAAAACGCCACAAAACTTGCGTCTCAGGCTCAAATCACATATACTATTATGCCACTTTTTTAACTGCCTCGGGGGAATACGGGCAGATATATTCGGATTACAATCTGACACATACAGGAAGCAAAATGAACAAAAAACTAGCCTTTATGCTCGCCGCGCTGACGCTGGCGCCCGCCACCGCCCATGCACAAGACATCAAGCCGATCTTTTCGGAAACCATCGCCGGTAAAATGGTCGTGACAGGCAACACGATCGGTCTGAGCGGTTCTACTGCGAACTGCCCCTCGACCAATAACGGTATCGCTACCTTCATCACGCTCGACCAGACATCTCGCGACACCGAGCCCGCCTGCTCAAACGGCAAATCCTGGCCGCTCGGCACGACAAACGACTGGACCAAAAATGGCTCGATGGCCGTGCTCGATCTGCCGCAGGACGCCATCGTAAAGCACGCGGAACTGATCTGGGCCGCCAACTATAAGACCGACTCGTACAATGTGAGCAGCTATTTCAAAACGCGCAAGGTCAAGTTCGAGGCGCTCGACAAAGGAAAGAGCTGGAGCGTCGGCCCCAGCGAGACAAAACAGGTCGATTACGAGAAAGACTGGAATGCCTATTATTACGTCAATCACGCGGATGTGACCTCGTTCGTCAACAGCAACGGCGGCGGTCGCTACGCCGTGAGCGGCATCCCCGCCATCCAGTCCGGCGGCAATTCCGTCGGTGCCGGCTGGGCTCTCGCCGTCATCTATGAATCGGACGACACGACGATGCGCAACATCACGCTCTATGTCGGCGACCGTTTCGTCCCCGAATATGCCACGATGGACTTCACGGTGTCCGGCTTCTGCTCGCCGGATTCCGGAAGCATCGTCGGAAATATCTTCGTGAGCGCGCTCGAAGGCGATGCCAACTCCAGCGACAGCTATTTCGGCGACTCGTTCCTCGTCGGCAAGAACGCCAGCAGCCTCGTGCTCGTGAGCGGACCGAACAACCCCGCCCACAACTTCTTTGCGTCGCAGATCAACAACTCGAACGGCAAGCTCGACACGCGCGGCTCATTCGGCACCACGAACCATTCCGTCACGACCGACGGCGTGGCCACGCTCCGCGAGGGCGCGCGACAGGGCTGGGATGTCACGACGCTCCCGCTCGCCAATGGCATGATCGGAAACAGACAATCGTCCGCTTATCTCCGCATCAATTCCCAGAAAGACTCGCTCGTCCCGACACTCGTCGGCTTCGAGATCGATGTCAATGCGCCAAACCTCAACGGCAGCACGATCTCGCTCTCGAACGGCATGCCCTTCCCCGGCCAGACCTTCACAGCAAACCTCAACCTCACGAACAAAGACGGCACGGCGGATGCCATCAACACCACGGCGATATTCTATCTGTCAAAGGAAATCGAGGTCAAAACAAGCGGCGTCTACTGCACGCCCGTGCCCGGATACGAAGCCTTCAAGCAGTGCAACGTCGTCATCGGAACGCTCCCTTACGGCAGCGCCACGCAATACGCGCTCAACCTCTACATGCCCGAAGATGCCGCGAACTCGACCAATCACGGCTATTTCCTGATCTATGCTGATATCGATTACAACTATTCGAGCTGCACCGGCGGCCAGATACTGTCGGGCGGTTTCGTGAGCGCCGTCGATTTGCGCGAAGAATGGACCTATCCGCTCATCGCGACGAATATGTCCAAGCAGGATCTCGGCGACGGCCGCACCGAATACACGGTCACGATCACGAACAACGGCCAAGGCGATGCCACAGGCCTGACGCTTGACCTCGACTTCGATACGACGAAGGTCAGCTACGAAGCCGGCTCGCTCAAGATCGACGGCAGATCCCAGAACGACAACTCGAACAACTCGCAGTTCTTCAACGAATCCAAGCTCAACGGCGGCCAGCTCGGATCCGGCGAAAGCATCGTCGTCTCCTTCATCCTCGACACGACCGTCACGCCGGGCAGCCTCAATGACGAGATCATCATCGAAGTCAAGGCGACCGCCGATCCCGATGGCAGCGTCAACCCGCTCCCGGGCTCGACCGATTCCATCTCCACACGCGTCGGCTCCTGCGGCAACAAACGACTCGACCAGGGCGAGCAGTGCGACGACGGAAACCTCGCAAACGGCGACGGATGCTCCGCAAACTGCCAGACCGAACCGGGCTATGCCTGCATCGTCATCGATTCCACAAACAACAAGATCTGCTCCGAAACTCAGAACGGCACGACCTGCATCAACATCCCCGAATATCACAACTGCGGGCCCGATACAGACGGCGACGGACTGCCTGACGACTTTGAAAACCTCGTCTGCGTCTCCAATAACTGCCTCAATCCGAACAATCCCGACACGGATGGCGACGGCATCAAGGACGGCACAGAGATCTTCGGCGACAACCCGACGAACCCGGTCAATCCCGACTCCGACGGCGACCGCCTCTGCGACGGCTCCAAGACGGTCGGCAGCTGCACCTCCGGCGAAGACAAGAACGACAACGGCCGCATCGATCCGGGCGAAACCAACCCGAACGACTGGGATACGGATGACGGCACCGTCGGCGACGGCGCGGAAGTCCTTGATCAGCATACAAATCCGTTCGATCCCTCGGACGATGTCAATCACGACACGGACGGCGACACGATCCCCGATGACGAAGAGATCATCCTCGGCACTGACCCGCAGAAATGGGATACAGACGGCGACGGCCTCTGCGACGGCTCCGTCACGATCAAGGATTGCGTCAGCAACGAAAATCAGCACGGCACGGATCCGCTCAACGGCGATACAGACGGCGACGGCATTTCTGACGGCACCGAAGTCGCCGGCGAAAACCCGACCAAGCCGCTCAATCCCGATACCGACGGCGACCACCTCTGCGACGGCTCCAAGACTGTCGAAGGCGTCTGCAAGGCGGGCGAAGACAAGAACGACAATGGCCGTATCGATGCCGGCGAGACCGATCCTAACAAATTCGACACCGACAACGGCGGCATCGACGACGGCACCGAAGTCGGACGCGGCACCGATCCGCTCGATCCCAGTGACGATTTCGCCACCGATACCGACGGCGACACGATCCCAGATCAAACGGAAGACAAAAACGGCACCGACCGCAATAAATGGGATTCCGATGGCGACGGCCTCTGCGACGGCTCCGTCACGATCAAGGATTGCGTCGGCAACGAAAATCAGTACGGCACGGATCCCAGAAATCCCGATACGGATGGCGACGGCATCAAGGACGGCACGGAAGTCTCCGGCAATAACCAGACGAACCCGACCAACCCAGATACCGACGGCGACGGCCTCTGCGACGGCAGCAACTCGGTGACAGACCACTGCGTCGGTGGCAAATACGGTGAAGACAAGAATAACAACGGCAACCGCGAAGCGGACGAAACCGATCCGACCAATCCCGATACAGACGGCGGCGGCATCTATGACGGTGCCGAACTCCTCCAGTACAACAAGGATCCCCTCCTGGCTTGCGACGATACCGATGCTTGCGGCGATTCTGGCAACAATAACGACGACAACAACCACCACGGATCATACGCAGACGACGACTGCGCCTGCCAGTCCGTCATGGCACAGAAACGCTCGCACTTCCCCGCGCTCGCTTCACTCTTCGCCATGCTCGGCGCCGCCTTCCTCGGCCTGCGCCGCAGACGCGACAACCGCGGTTGATCCGCACTTCTCTGCTTGCCGGGCTATGCGCTTCGCGCATACGCCCGGCTCGAACGCCGCTATGGCCAAGGCCATACGCGGCGTTTTTTTTCGCCTATGCATGGCCTCGATGCCTCGCGCGCCCCTATATCCTAGCCATGCATCGCATTTGCACATTTTTACACGTTTAGATAGACTACGAGCACGATACCATCGCGATTGCCGCAGACATCCGCCTGGGCAAACGCCATCGCCCACCTGGAAAAGAGCCCTACAAAAAGTACACGTCCCCAACATTTTGCTTCTTGCACTTTTTGGGAATAACAAGTGAAAATAGCGCGACGGCAGAACCTGCCGTCGGCTTTGGCGTTTTCAAAAGTCACATCATCCAGACAAGTTTTACAACATGACAGCCACCAAAATTGTGCGTCTTCCGGCACACGTCAAAAGCGCATACGAAGCCATTCGGGCCCCTTTTGACTCGTGTTTTGTGCCAAGAGGCTTTCTATTTCCAGAGTCGCGCGAAGAGCTTGTGCCATACCGCGAATTCCCGCTTTCCGAACCGTTCTACATCATGCCCCCGCGCCCGGCTGACCAATCCGTGGACGATATCTTCAAGATCGATCCCGATCATACGGATGATTCGGACTCAAACTGCTTCGACTCAACCATCCTCCAGATCAGCGAACTCGACGAACTGCTCCTGGATGTACAGGCGATGGGCATGCAGTACACGATGCACACGCAGATGTGTTTGCGCCGTGACCTGACATACGACTTCCCCACCACATGGGACAAAACACAGGCGCTGCTCGTCGATATCCCGGTCTTTTCCGAAGAACTCTGCCAGTGGCATTATCCGATATCGACGATGGGTTACAACATCGCAAACACGGATCCGCCGATCGATATCGACACGTCACACAATTACCCGAAACTCTTCGGGTACCTGCCCAATGGCGACATCGCGGTCTACTGGGAGATCGCAGAAATCCTCGTGCACGAATTCGGCATTGAGGTCGACCCGATGCTCGCCCGTGTGGACGGCACGCTGATCCTCATGCCCGATGCCGCAGAACAGATCAAGGCCATGGCCCCCTGCGACTGCGTCGTCGATACAGGCATCGCCATCGATCCCGGCGAGGATACGGCGCCTGCCATTGAATTCGCAAGACAATGGCTGCAAAGAGACCCGGTCGTCCTAAAACACGCGACATATCCATTTTACAGGCTGATTCTGCCCGTCATCCACTGCGAACTCGATTTCAACCCCTATGCCGAAGCGACATGGGGCGCGTTCGGCTATACCTCGCCAAGGCTTTCTGGTTACGAGTTCAAGATCGTCAACAACCCGTTCACACGCGAAGTGCCGATCTTTGCTACAGAGCGCGGGAACGTCGTGGTCTCGCTGAAGTTCTATGAACGGCTCCGCAAACTGGTCATGCAGTTCGGCATGCCCTTCGATGCGCAGGTCTTTCCCATTCAGCGCATTCCGTGACAATTGCCGGCCGTATGCGCATACGCGCATAGGACGGCGCAGGGGGCCGTATGCGCAACGCGCATAGGCACCCCACACCAAAACATTCGGAGAAAGATATCCATGCACAGATGCGCAGCATTCACGCTGATCCTGCTCGCCGTCCTGCTGTTCGGGTGCGGCAACACACAGACTGACGATCAGAGCAATCCCAAACCGGCCGTCGAAAAAAAGGCTGACTCGAACGAAAAGAAGCCCGATATAAAGGCTGACTCGAACGAAAAGAAGCCCGATATAAAGGCTGACACGGCGCATAAAAATGGCGCGGAAACGCCTGAAAATCAGGCGATGGAGGAATTCAAAGCCGCCGTACAAGAAGGCGTGGAGGCCGGTGTCAACGACGTGCTCAACGGAGTGGCAGCCCCCATTGTCGCCGTGAAGTCGCTCGAACTCGATGAGAGCGTCGTCAAGGATATCTCGCGCGTGGCTGTCGCCGAAAAAGCCGACGACCCGAATGTCAATGCTCACCGCATCGATTCGCTCGACACGCTCAGCGATGCACAGCTCAAGCTGCTCAGCTCGATCACGTGGGATGTCGATCCAGAAGTGCTCAACGCCGTCCTTCAGGAAAACGAAGGCCAGCACTTCATGTACAGCGACGAGCTCCACCCCGAACTGTTCTATGACACGATCAAGGACATGGGCGGCACCTATATCGGCATCGGCTCGGATCAGGGCTATCTGTTTACCGGATGGCAGCGGCCGACGCTGGCTTTCCTCGTCGATTACGACCCGTGGATCATCGTCCAGCACAAGGTCTATATGGCCTTCTGGCGTGCCTGCGAAGACAGCGACTGCCTACTGCGGCTCTTCCACGACCGCGAAGCCGGACTCGCCTTCCTCACCAGCCAGGCGGGGATCGATGCCGGGCTCAGCGACAAAGACTCGCAGAAAATCTATCGCGCTGGACGCATGAGCGTCGCCAAAAAGCTCCGCATGATACGGAAAATGCCCCAAAAGACGTTCATGAACGACCCCGAATCGTTCGCATACATCAAAAATCTGATCGAATCTGGAAGATTGCGCACCTTTCAGGCAAATCTTTTGGGAGATCTTGCGTTTAAGTCTATGGCAGACACGCTCAACGCCCTGGGTGCCAAGGTGACGACGCTGTACCTCTCGAATGCGGAACAGTACTGGGCATATTCACAGCAGTTCAAAGAGAACATGCTCAACCTGCCCGCAGCCGAAAACGCGCTCGTCATGCGGACAAGCGCTTCCAAACCGATCAATGAAGATTACCGGTACAGCGTTCAGCCGATGAGCGTGTTCAAAGCCTGGCTCAGGCATCCCAAAGGCAATACCGTCCGCGCCGTCACAAAGCGCGTCCGCGTCAAGGATGCCGAGGAATTCCCGTTTACCGTCGATGATGTGATGCCGCCTGCCGTGGAGGTCAAAAAATGAAACGCGCCGCTTGTCTGCTTTGCCTGTTGATGCTCTGCCATTCGACTGCATTCGCCCAGGAACCGTGCCCGTCTGAGGCGCCAGAAGCGCCCAAACCCGACGATCCCAACGAAAAGTGCAAGCCCGATTTCGGCAATGCCGCCCCCGTCATGTTCGTGTTTCCCGATGACGAAAAGAAATCCGACAACGACAAGGCCGGCAACGACAAGGCCGCAGACACGCCCAAGCCGGATGCGAGCAAACCGTCAGCAAAACACGAACAGACTCGACAAGCACCGGAAACCTGCACCTATAAGGCGTATGCCTGGGACACTAAAAAAAAACGATCGACAGACCATTTCACGGTCTCGAAGCCGTATCGCGACGTGACGGATGACGAGCGCGACCCCAATGCGCCGATGTGCACGATCTGCAGCGAAGATCAGGTCGAAATCGATCCCTCGACATTCGGCGTAAAAGCAGACACGATACGCATCTGTCACGCCTTTGCCCCCCAAGTCCGCAGCGCCCTCGAAGCCATTTCCAAATCAGGCGAGTTTGATATCGAAAAATTAGAGGGCTACAGACCGGGAAAGACGCGCGGAAAGGTCGATAAAAACGGCCTGCGCACGGAGTGGAGCCAGCACAGTTACGGCACAGCGATCGACATCAACGCGAACCGGAACGCGATATACAGCAACTGCCCCGACAAGATCGTCGGCCATGCCTCGGATGTCCGCACGTGCAAAAAAGGCATCGGCGGTGCCTATCAGCCCGAAAAGCAACCACGTGTCTCGATCACCAAAGGCGGCGTCGTCTACCGCGAAATGACGAAATTCTGGAAATGGGGCGGCGAGATCGAGGGCACGACAAAAGACATCATGCACTTTTCGATCACCGGGTATTGAGCATGTACCCGTCGGTCATCGCCATCCCGTTCGCCATGCTCTCGACAGGCGCGCTCAAATGGGCTCTCGGACCGCTCAAAACACGAGACCTGACGCATCGCGCCGCCGCCGTGTTGCGCGCGATCAGACCGCCCAGACGCATCGCCATTGAGCCTGACGATATGAAATTTGAACTGCGCTTCATCGAAAAATGCAAATGCCCCCCCAGGATCGCATGCTTTGAAGCCTCCTGCGCACTCACGCTATGGCTCGCCGCACACGGACAAACGGCAAAAGTCTGCATCGGCAAACGCCTGGAAAATGGACATCTCCTGATGCATGCATGGGTGGAAAGCGATTCCAATCCTTTCTTTTATGACGGCAGGTTTTGTAAGATCTGGGATACGGATGCACACGCCTGAACCACTGTACCCTGTGCCGCGAACTACTGCCCCCCTGTGCCGTCATACACTTATATTCCCTCAGACCAAAAGCCCTTGTGCCGCGAACTACTGCCTGCTGCCTACTGCCTATTTCAGATAAATCTATAGGCTAAAAATAATATTATTGTAATTATATATATTATAAATGGAAGAAATGCTGATATAGCCGGATCAGGATTTCGGCATCGAGCGCGGCATATTCGAGCTGATGTGCCGAGAGCGGGCGAATATCCCAGCGCGAAGTCTGGTCAGTCTTATCCATGTCGAAGCCGAATTCTCGCATGCAGACGGCTTTAAGGCTGTGACCGCCGGGGCATTTCATGCCGTATCGCCTGCGGCTGACCTGCAAGGTGTCGGTAATCGTGTGGATCTGCATATTATATTGCGCAAGCACAGACTTTTCAAACGAAGCATTGTGGATGATCTTTATGATCTTCGGATTTTCAAAAACCTGGGCAAGCGGCGAAAAATCAACGGCAAGCGGATCGATAATATAAGTCAGGTCTGGGCTGCCGATCTGGATGAGGCAGAGCTGCCGCGAATGCAGCGTCGTCTCGACATCGAGGGCGATATACGGTTGCGCGAGCAGGTGATTGACGGCGCGCGAGAGAGGGGCAGGCGTGTTGATGAATTCCCAGCGTGTCTGCGTATGCATGATGCCGTCGCGTACAGGCGTGGGCGTGTTCTCGGAATTGATCGCGCATGGGCGGCAAGGCACGGCAGGCGCAGCTTTCATGCTGACAGCAGGCGCGGCTCTGAGGCCGGGACTTCGCGCGGGAACGGCGCGTACCGGGGCCGGAACGGTTTCGGGAATGGGCGCGAAGCTGAATGGCAGATCATCGATCTCGTGCAGCGTTTCGGTCTCGATGACTTCAGACGGCGCATCCTGAAAGTGCGCAAGACAGGCTCGGCACGCGTTCTGGAAGATCTCGCGCCTATCCGATTCAGGCAGCAGGGGCTTGAGCCAGCCATAGAGATGGCGATGCCAGAAGTCTGCATAAAGGGAAGACTCAAGGTTATTGGGCATCTGCTGTGTATCTGCATACAGCCTTTGCGCGAGCATCGTGAGCTTGCCCGTGAGCGCTTGACCTGTATTTTCAGGCGATTGCGGCCAGTCAAGCCGCAGGTGAAGGCTGCCCGTCGAGATTCTGAGGTTCGGCGCGGTGTGGCGTATGATGTCCGCAAGCATGAGGTTGATGTCGGTGCCGGCAAATGTCCACCAGTGAGCCGCCGTCGGGGTCACTTCGAGGAACGGGCGGTGTGGCAGCGCGACAAATGTTTCGCGCAGACAGGCGAAGCGTTCAGCGGCTTCGGGCGAAAGCTCGGCAGACGGCTCGACATCTTCCTGTAAAAGACCGCGTATGCGCTCTGCCTGATCGCGCGTGCACGTCCACAGAAGCGCATCCAGAAAACACTCGCCAGGGGCACAGGACACTGCCTTGAGAATGGCCTGGCTATTCAGGATGTCATGAAAATGCCTGTGGAATACGGTCCTGCCGATCAGGAATGTCGCCTGCTGGCGCAGGAAATCCGATGGGATGCGGCCGAGCGCGTCGCCGCTCGTGGCGGCGCATCGTGTGTCGTGGGCGTAGCTGTGCAGCGCGCCGAGCTGGGCAAACGTCTGGATGCCGGGAAAAAGACGCGCCCCCTTGGCGGTGAGGCTCACGCCACCCCCAGTCGTTTCAATGAGTTTGTCTTGCTGATAGGCTGCGTTAAGCCGATGTTCAAGGCTCGTGTGCTCAAGCGTGTCGAGCGCGCGACTATGGATGGCAGAAAACAGACTGTATGCGGCGAGGCATGTGTCGGCTGGCGTGATGCGCGCGGGGGCGCGATGCGTCAACGCGGCGAGCATCGCGAGCGCGCTCGTGGCGACGATCGGGCCGCTGACTGGCTCCAATGGGTCGATGTGCACATGGATATCGCGCCGGTTCGCGCCGAGGGCATGGGCACGATGCATGGCTTCGTCGAGGCGCGTCCGGGCGCACTCAAGGCGTGCATGGATCACAGCATGCGATTTCTTGAGGCACGCGCAAAGGCTTTCGGGAAGTTCTGGCGTTTTGCCGGTATCGGGAAAGTAATAGATCTCAGGGCGCACGCTTGGCGTGATATCGGCCGACAGGCATGCGACGGCTGGCAGATCGTGTAGAGCCGCCAAGACATCCGCATCCTCGCAGAAATAGGCGACGGGCGTGTGCGTGCGCATCTCGCGATACACGTTGAGCCAATACGACAGCGCGAGGTCACGAAGCTCCGTCGAGCCGACAAAGACGATATAATGCAGTATATTCAGGTGACTGAAACGCTCCGAATCGCTGGCAAGCATGAGCTCCAGTTCGACAGGCGTGAACACGGTGACGGACGGGATATCGCAAAGCTCGGCATCTTTGAGCGCATCCGAGAGCTGTTGCAGTTCCGCTTTGCGGAACGCATCGAACGCGATCAGGCATATCACGCCTGTTCTGGCGAGGAACGCGCTTTGGAGGATTTCGGGCAGCGCATCAGGCATGAGCGCGGCAAATGACTTGCCGGCACCGAGATACTCGACAACGGTTTCTGATCGTGTGCTCATGGTCTGAGATATATCTCCATAGCGGCATCTTCTTCCGGGATAACGATATCCTTGCGGAGAAGGATGCTCTGACCTGACCGTGTGGTGGCGATGCCGCGCATCTGGTAGTTTCCGGGGCGCAGGTCGAGGTGATGCTCGATAAGACGGCCTTCATGCTGTATTGCAGAGAACGTGGCGGCAGCATTCCCCTCGCTGTCGACGATGGTCATATCGAGAGAGATCGCCACATCCCCTGGCAGTTCCGGGCGCAGGGTCATGTCGATGGCGACTTTGCGATAATTTCCCCAGAAATAGAAGAACGTGCACGCTATGAGGACGATGACGATCCACCGCATGCTGCGCTTGAGCGTATCGCGTGTGAAGATGCGGCGCATATCTCAGAGCGCCTTGAACAGGCGAATAAAGTCCTTGAATCCAAGCGATTCTGCACGGGCGCTCTCGTCCAGTCCGATCGCGTGAAGTTTTTCGGCCCACGCGGCTTTATCGAGACCGTTGAAGCCCGAAAGACTGTTGACAAGCGTTTTGCGCCGCAGCGCAAACGCGGCGTGAACGAGCTTGCGGAACTGCACTTCCTCGTCTCGCGTGAGTTCGCGAACGCGCGGAACAAACTTGAGCACGGTGCTGGTCACCTTGGGCGCAGGCCGGAATGCTTCCGGAGCGACATCCGTGACATGCTCGATGTCGTGATAATACTGCCCGATGACAGACAATATGCTGTAATGCTTCGCGCCCGGCTTGGCGAGATATCGCTGCGCGACTTCGCGCTGGAACATGAGGACCATGCCGACGAGAGGAAAATCCGCATCGATAAAGCGGAAATAGATCTGCGACGCGACGTTATAGGGCAAGTTGGAGACGAGAATGGGCCGCGCCTGAGGATCGCTGAGGAATGCAGGCAGCTCGGCATCCAGCGCATCGCCGTGGATGACCTCAAAATCGGGGATCTCCGGCGCAAACGTGTTCTGAATGAAACGGGCGCAGTGATCGTCTTTTTCGAGGACCGTGATGGGACGGCCGAGCTTGCAGAGCGCGAGCGTGAGCGCGCCAGCACCCGGACCGATCTCAAGAATATGATGCGGATTGAGATTGTCGGCTTCCCGGGCGATCATCCTGGTGATATTCTCATCAAGCAGGAAATTCTGGCCGAGGCTTTTTTTGAGACGTCGCCGCAGGTTTTCGACAAGATCCTGCGGCGTAAGGTCAAATATAGTCATAAAGGACTATGCGTTGTTCTGACGACGACGGCGAAGCGCGCCGAATCCGAGCGCGCCGAGAAGCGCGAGGAGCGCGGCTGCCGGAGCAGACGTGTTGCTCAGCGGCGTGGCCGAACAGTTGGCTTTGACCGCATTGGGAATATTGAATTCCGTGTTGCTCTTCTTTTCGATGACGAGATCCGTAGCATCCGAGGGGCTGGAGCTGCCGAGACGGATCTTGTACGCGCCAGCGGGGAGCTTGCCTTCCCACGGGCAGACATATTCATCGGATTTGCCCTTCTCATCCGTGAGGATGAACTTGGAGGAACCTTTGGGGCAGCGGATGCGGATATAACCCGTCGCATCGGCATCCTGAAGCGCCGGAACCGTGACATTGGCTCCTTCGCTGGAGACGATGAAGGAATCGCGTGCCTGCGTAAAGCCTTCCTTGCTCGCCGTGTATGTGTATGAACCCGGCGTGACTTTGCCATAGAACGGGCACGTCATGCGCTGGCCATTATTGATGCCGGTGATGGAAATCTTGGTTTCCGGTGTCTCGCAGACAACTTCGAGCGTCACAACATCGCTGCATTTGGCTTTGACATCTTTAAAGTTTTTCTTGAGTTCCTTGTAGATGTCGGCATTCTCTTTCTGGACTTCCGGCGAGCGATTGCTGAGAAGTTCATAGTGATAATAAGCGTTGGGGCAGTCATTCGTGAGCTGATAGACGCGCGCAAGCGTGTATTCCGTATAGACATCGGTCGTGCAGATGCTCATGGCCTCTACGCCAAGGGAAAGGGCTTCTTCAAAATTCTTGTTTGCAGCAGCTTCTGCGCAACGGCCGGAAAGATCATAAAAGTTCTGCGAATCTTCTTCCGAGAGCTGGTCACAGTCGATCTCGGGACGTTCTGCCAAGGCCAACGCGGGGGTAAGTGCAAAAATAAGACTTCCAATACCCATCGCCAGACGACGTGATGCACGAGAATGATTAGCTCTGATATTCATACCGACACTCCAATATAGAGAAAATGGAAGGTTGCTTTCTTTGCGCCCCTCGGTGTGGGACACCTGTTGCACGCTTGTTATAGAATTGCGCAAAACTTGGCACATGTCAAGATTTGGCACATGTCACGGCCATGTCTTTTTGGGGGGTTGTCATAATCTGTCCCAAGAGCCTTGTAGAATCATTGAGCAGTCCGCCTTTTACACGCCGGCCAGCCGTGCATACACGGCTGCTTGACGGCGCGGAATGGCTATTTCTGGCGAACACAGTGCCCCGTGTTGCCTGTGCGGACGCAGCGGTCGTTGGCGGCGCAGTCGGCATCTGTCTGGCAGGGCATATCCGGCTTCGATACGGTCACCGTGTTGTCGCTCGGCCGTGATACGGCCGTCGACGTGTTGCTCGGCCGTGATACGGTCGTCGACGTGTTGCTCGGCCGCATGGTCTCAGTGGTTGCCGGTTTTGCCGTGTTGTTGAGCACGGGCGCGGTATAGACGGCGTTGCCGTTGACGGCGTTGTTCGTGGCCGGCTGTTTCTGCGTGGAAACAGGCTTGACCGTCTGGCTGGTGACGTGGTGCTGCGTTCCCGGATAGTAATTATATGCGGTCGAGTTGGGGTTCGGCTTGACGGAATAGGCGTGATTCTTGGGATCCGGCTTCGGTTTCGGTGCCGGATTGTATGGGGTCGCCCTTGGTTTTGTGGGCTTTGCCGGGCCGTAGGTCGGCCGTGTGACTGCAGTCTGCACGCCGGCATCGTATGTGGATACGCACCCGGATGCACCGGCAGCAAATGCCGCAAATGATAAAATCCCTAATACTTTTGCAATCCTCATAACCATCCCTTTTAATCCGGACAGAATGCGCCGGTCCCGTCGAGAACCGCCCCCGGAATACATGGTTAAAAATATCGAAATATGGCTCAGACCTCGTATTTGTCCACAAGACAGCGCAGACCGTCGAGTTTGCAGATGATGACGCGCGTGTTGACATCAAACGTATCGTCGGGGTTCATGCCCTGGGCGGTCCACTGGATGCCGTTGACAATGACCTGACCAGGGGATTCCGGCGTGATCCGGGTCGTGACGGTGCCGACCTTGCCCTCGATGCTTTCGGCATCCGTAGATGCGAGGACTTTGGGGCTATTCTTGTCCTGATCGACGAGCATTTTGCGGACATACGCCAGAAGCGCGCTTGATACGCCGATGGCAAGAAGGAGCTGAAGCCAGATGGGGCCGCCAGCAAAAGCCGCGATACCAGCGGCTGCGCATCCGATGACAAACCAGATGCTGACGACTGCAACCGTAGCAGCTTCGATAATTCCGAAAAAGATCGTCAGGCCGATCCAGATGAGAAGGGGAATATTAGCCGATATCCATTCCATATTTTTTTCCGCGTGAAGATCCAGTAGGGCCGGCGTGTTC
>JAFZFY010000183.1 GCA_017555665.1 Pseudomonadota bacterium
CTCGGATAGCCGTTCTCGTCGAGGTTTGAAACCATCAGAACCGTCTTGCCTGCGAGATCGGCAAGCTCTTCCTGCGTGATCTTGCACCCGACCTGCGCGCACTGACCGACATCGACATTCGATTTCGTGTAAGACGTGCAAATCTTCTGGCCGCGATGATCCGGTGCGGATTCGTCATAATAGAAGAACGTGGCGGGCAAGTTGGTAGAAACAGGTTTCGTACCACGGTTGCAGAGCTTGCCGCTGATGACGTAACGCCCATCCTCGGTCCTGCCGCAGATTGACCCGGCGATAAAACGCCCCGTGATATCGGGCACCACACCGGCACCGTACTGTCCCTGCTTGTTCAAGCGATAGTTGTTGTACACGGGACGCAGATAATTCGTGCCATCGATCGTCAGCTTCATGTTCTTGAGCAGCCAGTTCCAGATCCACTGCTTCGGCTCAGGCGTGCGGCCATTGTCCTCGATATTGATGATGTTGTACGCATGCTGGTTCCAGAGCGGTCGAGACGAGACCCAGCGGTCGAGACGATCCTTGAAAATCATGAGATCGGCGACACCGATATCCGTTGTGAGCCGTGTCGCACGACAGACCTTATAATCGCCCTCCTTCCAGCCATCCGGACGCGTGCCGAGTGCATATTTCATCTTGCGCGCGCTGGCCGCGTTCTCGTTCGTCATCATACCGACTTCGGGATGAATCGGCGGCGCGCACACGTACTGCTTGAGGATCGTGGTCTTGCCCGGCGCGATCTGCGTGTTGCAGTCATCATCGGTGCTGCAAAGACACAGGCCGATCTGCTTGTTGCACCCTTTGCCGGTGGGACAGTCTTCATCATCCGTGCAGCGGATGCCCTCGTGAATCGGGTCGACACAATTGGAATTTCCGGGCTTGTTCGGATTGATCGTACTCCCGCTATCATCGGCGCATGATTTGTTGATATCAGAGCCCATGAGGATTTCCGCACTGCCGTCGCCGTCGATATCGGCGACGACAGGCGCCTCGTATGTCGTGCCTGAAGAGCGTTTCGCGCTGAAGAGCACACGCCCCGTCTTGCCGTCATAGACGCGCGTAAAACATTCATCGGCATAGACGGCTTCCGCCTGCCCGTCACCGTCAAAGTCGAACAGCGAGGAGCCTGTCGCGCCAGAGGATGCATCCTGGCTCCAGCGTTCCCAGAGCACGTTGGCATCGGCGCATTTGCCCTTTTCATAGCCCTTGCAAAGCGGGTCATACACGCCGAACAACCCCTTAGACGCAACGCCGATCTCCGGGAGACCGTCACTGTCGAAGTCGCCGATCGTGATCGGACCGCCCGTTGTGAACCCCGCGACATTCATGAGCGTATGCACACTATACTCGCCGTCGCCCTTGCTCGCCAAGGCATAGAGCTTGAGCTTGCTGCTGCCGCCGGCCACGATCTCAGGGAACCCGTCGAGCCTCGTGTAATCGAAATCTTCAGGCTTCGCTCCCGGCGTGCCGAAATCTGCGTATGCCTTATAGGTAAGGCCTTCCGGGAGGGTCGCGATCGTAGTCCACGTGTTATTCGATTTGTTCCATTTCAGGACTGTCTTCTTGCTCACGAGTGTCGCCAGACCTTTCTGATCGTTATCGAATATGCCGATGGCGACATTCTGACCGCCCAATTCCTCGCCTTCGAATATCGTCTTACCCGTCCTGCCGTTCAGGACTGTCGTGCCGACGACGACTTCAGGCTCGCCATTGCCGTCCACATCGAACACATGGATGTAATAATCCTTGTTCGCGACTTTGCTCTTCCAGAGCTGTTCATGACGCTGGTTCGTGGTGTTCCACTTGAAAGCGATCGTGTAACCGGAGGCATCGAACGTGATGAACTCGAGCAGACCGTCGCCATCCAGGTCTGCAGCCGCCGGCCAGTTCTTGCCGTGGCGCATCAGGTTGTAGCGCACCGATTCGAGCGTCTCGCATGTATCCGGGTTCACAAAACGTATCACCCCCAAGAGCTGCGCGCTTGTCGGATCCGACTGACGCTCGTTATACGAGAAGAACGCCACGACCGTATCGAGCCCCGCCTTGTTGCCGAAATGACCGACAAGCGGCGGCATCTCGACCTTGCTCGACTTCGGATACGAATCGCTCGGCGGCTGCCAGCGGCACTGCACCTGTGCCTCAAAAATACCCGGCTTCGTCGTGAATCGGCATGCCTCGTCATAAGTCACGGTCTCATTGTACGGCACGCATTTGTTCTTGGCACCGCAGGATTCGCTCAAACAGCAGAACGAGTCTTTTTCAAGGCATTCAGACGACTGAGCGCAGCCTTCTCCCACAGGCGTGCACACGCCCTGAATACAGTCCAGCGGCGCACGGCAGACGATGTGATCCGACGCGTTACATGCCGCGTCCTCTGCCACATACTGCGTGCACACGCCGTCCACACATTCGAATTCTTCCGCACAGAACTTATAGCTGTCGTTGCAAGCCGCGCCGCGATTCAGGTCGCGTTCGATCGCCACGCACTGGCCGTCCATACACATGAGCGGCACTTCGCAGTATTCATACGTATTCTCGTCACACGACTCGCCCTGTTTGCGGACATGCTGGCAATAGATATCGCAGATATAGCTTTCGGGACAGACGTTCAGGTCGTTGCAAAAATCGCCCGGCTCCACGATCGCGCCGCATTTGCCGGAGGGCAGGCAGACCGGCCGATCCTCGTCCGTGCAGTCGGCTGCCGATTCGCACGCGCCATCGCTGCCTGCTTCCGCGCACACGCCTTTGATGCACGACAGCTCCCCTTCACAAATCCTCACGATCGAATCCGATGCACACGACTCGCCGGCTTTCAGCATGACGATCTCCGCGCATCTGTCGCCTTCACATGCAGTCCCGGACGGGCAGTTGCCCTGATCCTCTTCCGTGCACTCGATCGGCTTGCATACCCCGTCGCACACGAGCGGAAAATCACAAGGCACGCCATCGCTGCACGCATCGCCCTCATTCCCGCCGCCAGGTGCCTCTTCGGCGCATTTGCCGTCTGGCAGGCATTCCCCGGACGGACAATCCGAGCCGCTCGTGCATTCGGGCTTCTCCGTTTCTTCCGCCGCACATACATCATCGACGCAACGAAGCGGCGCTTCACAGATATGCGAATCGTCGCAATCCTCCCCAACGCCCACAAGTTCCGCGCAAGTGCCGTCCTCAAGACAGACATTGGATGCACATTCCCCCGCTGCCTTGCATTCGGTTTCGGGTTGTGACGGCTTCTGCTTGCTCTCATCAGCCGAGTCATCACACCCAAAACATGCCAGTGCCATAACCGCGAATAATACCTTGAAATATCTGCTCATATCATTCTCCATGAGTAATGTTAGAACACACCATTTTTGTATATAGCATATTTCATCGACAGTAGAAATTGTATCACCTCATGATCGCATGTTTGTGGCTTCGGCTTTTTGCTGGCGCAAATACGCCTTCGCCGCGCTGCTATGGCAAGCCATACGCAGCGCCACTTTTGGGGCCGCCCACGGCGCAATCTGCCGTATCACAAGCCTTGCACACGCCCCAAAGGCGCACCAGCACGACACCTGCGCGTCATCCGACGCGCCGTGTGCCTATCATGCCCCGATGCGCCGCATCATTCCCAGGCGCAATCGGCCGTGCCGCCGTCCATCACACAGGTCGTCCCGTAATCCTCACAATTCATGCGGAACACCTTCCCATCTGCACAGTACGTCATGATATTGCCCTCGCAGGATTCGACAAACGAATCCCCGCAGACCTCCTCGTTCAGGTTGCACCGATAGCTGTCCACGCATGCCCCGATACAATCCGCCGTCTCAATGCCGTCGCGGAACGGGTAATATCTGCCGTCTGTCGCCAATGCACATGCGTAATACTCGATATACGAAATGCCCCCAATCAGGTCAAAGCACCGCGTAAACACCCCGGACTGAGCGCACTTTGCATCCGAGATCGCGCACATGCCGAAGTTTTTATCTGACATCAGGGCACACGTCTCACCCGAACTGCACGGCGCGACTGCCGTCAGGCAGTTCCCGGATTCGTCACAGTCGCAATAGACAAGACTGTTCCCGTCACACGATTCCACAAAGCTCTGCGCATTGCACGCCACGCCTTCGACCGCCTTGTTATCGCGCTTGAAGCATTGGCCATTCATGCAAAGCTCCCCCGCCTCACAAACCGATGCGCCACATTTCGCGCCTTCGCCACCAGGCGTAAACGGTTCAGACGGCGTATCCACTGGCACACACTGCCCCGCTTGGCAGACCGTATTGCCTGTGCAGCCCGGCGAACACGGCGATGTGGTTTCATCCGTGTCACAGCCGAATAGAACAAGCGCTGTGAAACAAAGTGAATATTTAGCAATACGTGTCATGGCATTTATTTCCTAAGCAAAATGACAAATCATCCCTCATGACAAGTATATCAGTTCAGCCTCGTGTTTTCATTGAGTATTTCTTATAGCCCTGTTCTACAAGCGTGAAGATACAAATCTTTGGGCACACCACACACGGGTGAGCGTCAGCGAACCCACTTGAGACCCAGGCATTAAACAGAGCATAAAAAAGCGCCCATCACGGGCGCTTTATCATTGGCAAGACGGGGGCTCACGCCCCACAGACATCACTTGCAGGATTTATCATCGGCGCAGCCATTCGTACAATAATCGTAAGACTCGACGACATTGTAGAGACCGATCGACGTGTTATAGCATCTGCGATTGAGGATCACAGAATCACTGCAAAGCGTGCTTTCTTCGCCCTCATTCTGACAGGCATCGGCAGCGGTAAAGCAAGTGGCATAGTCCACACCCGGGTCATAACCGTCCGGCAGAACACCGCAGATCGCATCCTCAAACGCGCAATTCTCGGCGACGAGGATACCGCTTTGCGAGCAGGTCACGAGGATATTATCGCGGCAGGCATCCGACTGCGTGTAATAATCGCATTCGGCCCCTTCGTCATCAACCAGAAGCTCGCATGCCGTATCGGAAGCGCATTTATGGCTTGAACAGAAATAATTGTGCGATCCATCGCCATCGATATCCCAGACGAGAAGACCGTTATCTGAATCGACGCAGACAAAATCAAGCAGCGCATCGACGCCTTCATAAGGCTCGCAAGAAACACGCTTGTCATCTTTATTGGCGCAAGATTTCATGCAATAGCCGATGCCCTCGAACACCGCGCACACATTGCCTTCGGTTGCGGCACAATCCTGATCAAGCGCGACAACGCCGCCTTCACATTTGGTCACGGAGGATCCGATACATTCCGGCACGAAGAGCGTTTCGTCACAGGCATCGCCGACTTCGAGGACCTTGCATTTGCCAGCCTCGGCATCACAGGCATTTCCGCATGCCTCAACGACATTGGCATCATAAAGCTTGCCGTTGCCCATATCGGTGCAGGTGCTGGTCACGAGCGACGGGATGCCTTCATCTTCATCAAATTCGCAGGAATACGCCACTGCGCCGACTTCCGAGCAAACCCGATAGCAGTCGGACACTTCGTTGAGCGTATCGCAAACCATGCCATCCGCTTTGCAGTCTACGACATCTTCAAAGACACCCAGACCGAACATCGAAAGATCGTAACAGACGGAAAGGACATCGCCGTCACATTTGCTTTCATAATCGCAGCTCGTCGGAACATCGCCGCCCTCGCATGTGCCCTCAGCCGTACACGCGGCTTCGTTGCAAACCGTATATTCGCCCCAGACCGCCATATCGACGGCTGCCAGCGTGCCATCCGTCGTCGGCATGCAGACGTAATACGACGAATAGGCAAAATCGCCCAACGAATCCGTCAGAACCTCGCAGTAACCGATCTCTTCATTTTCGGTGAAGCAGGCGTCAGACACGGCATTCTCGCAGATCGCCGTATAGCCTTCTGTATCTTCGCTGTAAGCGGTTCGGCATCCCGAGCTGCATTTCTCTACAAAGAGAACGACGTCATCGTTATCGTCATAGCTGCAGTAACGGGCGTTGCCATCGGCATCACAGAACTCGTAATAATCCGAATCATACCAGGCTTCATCACAGGGATCGCCCTCATTGGCTTCGCTCATTTCCTTCGGCACACACGCTTTGTTGGCGCAAACAAAGCCAACGTCGCACGCGTCATCCGCTTCGCATTCCACGACATCAGTGACGATGATTTCTGCAGGTTTCTCCACGCATGCGCCCTGCTTGCAGACCTGATTGTCTGTACAAGATGCACAGGGATCCGGAGCCTGAGCAGCACATCTCGGCCCTTCTGTCGGATCGTTCTCACAAGTGCAGTTGGTGTACTCCCAGCTGCCGGAATCGCTGCACACCGCCAAACCGGCATTACCCGCGCATTTCTTCGCACCCGGCGTACACGTTTCGGGCTCGCTGCTGATGCATCTCGGCCCGTCGACCGGATCATCCTCACAACGACAATCGGCATACATCCAGTTGCCAGAATTGTCGCATTCAGCAAAGCCGGCTTCGCCCGCGCACTTCTTTTCACCCGGCGTGCACTCGGTCGACGGACCTGTCGAAGTCTTGCACGTATTGGTGCTGGCATCGCATCCGTTCGGACATATCATGTTGGCTGTGATCTGGCCGTTGGTGCAGGTGACAAGGCTGTTCCCGGAGCACTGCGTGCCCACATGAGAACACTGCGACTGAATCTCGCCACCGCTCGATATCGGCGCACATTCGGCGGCTCCGCCGTTCATCGATCTGCAATAGCTTTTGCTGTCGCATGTGGTCACTGTCAGCTTGCCGTTATCGCAGAACATAAGGCTCTTGGCATTGAGACATTCCGCGACATAGGAGCTGTCGCAATCCAGATTGCTGTAAGGTCCTTCCGCACATGCATTCAGACCGAGAGCAGCACATGATAACGCGCAAACGGCGATGAGTTTGTTTTTCATAATTTATCTCCAAAAAAAAGTAACCGCGCTAAATCGTACACGCACTGATCGTACACGTGCATACAAGGCGCGGTTACTAGCAATTTCACCTGTGAAATTCAATCAGTTCTCGGCTTTCTTCTTTTGCTGCCACGGCGCACGCCCATAGACTTCGACCATATCGCGCAGGCGATCGGCGATCCAGCCTGGGAGCGCGTCGGTCATGCGCCACGCCCAGTTGCCCTTGGCGACACCGGGCACGTTCATACGCGCATCCGAGCCACGGCTGAGCAGATCCTGCACCGTCACGATGCAAAGCTCAGCGACAGACGATTCGGCCGCGCGCATCAGCTGCCATGCAATCTCGTTCCCGTCGATCGACAGGTAACGGCGCACACGGTCACGCTGTGTTTCATCCAGCGAAAGATACCACCCCACTGTCGTGTCGTTGTCGTGCGTGCCGCAATACACGACGCTATCCTGCGTGTGCATGTGAAGCGCGTGATGGTCGTTTGCATCATCAAGCGGGAAGCCGAACTGAAGCACGCGCATGCCCGGAAATCCTGCATCTTTGCGGAGCTGATCGACTGCAGGTGTCGTGATCCCGAGGTCTTCCGCAATGATCTCCAGATCCGGAAGCGCCTTCGCCACGGCATTGAAGAATGCAATCCCAGGCCCCTTGACCCAGTGACCGTTGATCGCCGTCTTCTCGGTCACAGGAACGCTCCAGAATGCCTCAAACCCTCGGAAATGGTCGATGCGGACGATATCCACAAGGTTATTGAGCGCCGTGAGCCGATCGATCCACCACGCATATCCCGTCTGCGCAAGCACTTTCCAGTTATAAAGCGGATTGCCCCACAGCTGCCCTTCTTTGGCAAAATAATCCGGCGGAACGCCTGCCACGGCACCAGGAAAGCCCTTCTCATCCAGTTCAAACAGATCGCGATGGCACCAGACATCGACGGAATTGTGCGATACAAAGATTGGCACATCGCCCATAATCTTGATGCCAAGGCCGCGCGCCTGCGCGCGGAGCGCGTTCCACTGCTTCCGGAAAATAAACTGCGCAAACTTGCGAAGCTCGATCTCGGCGGCGTACCGCTGCGCGGCTTCCGAAAGCGCATTCTTGTCGCGATCGCGAAGACCGGACGGCCAGTTGGTCCAAAGCGGGCCTTCGCCCAGAACGCTCTGAAGCGTGTCGAACAGCGCAAAATCATCCAGCCAGCCCGCGGATTCCTGGCAAAAACGTTCAAATTCCGCGCGAAGCTCGCGATGAATCCCCGCTTCGCTCGTCTTCATACGCGACAGCGCACGCGACAGCTTCGCATTCTTCCAGCGCCCTGCCGCCTCAAAATCCGCACGCTCCCAGTTCTCCGGACGCGGCGCGTCATTCAGTTCACTGCGCTCCAGAAGCTCAAAACCCTCGCCACAAAGATCCGGTATATCGATCAGACGCGTGTTCGACGCCATCGCGCTCGTCGAATTGTACGGACAACCACCGTCGTCTGTCGGCACCAGCGGAAGCATCTGCCACACGCTCTGGCTCGATGCCGCTAAAAATCTCAAAAACTCTCGGGCTGGCGCCCCAATCGAACCGATGCCGCCAAGACCCGGAAGACTCGTCGGATGAAGAAGCACTCCACTTCTGCGCATATCACGTATCCTTAAATGAGAAAATGAGGTTGAACAACCTGCTTTTGTGGTTTAGGAAATAACTGCATGGCGAGATTGGTGCATGCAGTTTCCCTGAAATGCCCGCACCTGGACAGATCAGACGATACACCCAATCGTGATACCATATCACACTTTATTCATGTAAACCAATGTGGTTGAACGTAGGAATACGCATGAAAGTTAATTTTTTTATCTCCGGCATCATCGCTCTCATGTTTTTTGCCGCCGAAGCCCTGGCACAGCCTGCCGCCATACCCACACCGCCTGACCTCACGCAGTATTCAGGCAGCGACAATGCACAGACAGATGTTCAGGATGCCCCGTCTGAGGATCCCAAAACCGCACAGGCACGGCTGCTCGCCACACAAATGATCGATTTCTTTGACGGCCTCGACCGCGCCATCTCGGAACACGACGGCGACTGCCCCGCCGTTTCGGATGCGCTCCGGGACTATTACACGGCGCACCAGGATTGGATCCACACGCTCGATTATGCCTCCGTCGATATCGATGCACAGACCGTCGATGAGATTCATGCTCGTGCCATCGATCTCGGCAAAAAACTCTCTGCCTGTTACGATCAAAAGACGATTCCCGAACTCCTCAAACGCTTCTCAAAACAATAATCCTGCCGGCCGCGCTCCCTGAATGCCATGTCCCCCTTACGGCACCGCGCATCGCAAAGCCTGTGTCCGCCTTTTCGCCCACCGCATGTGGCTGCATTTCCATATATCCGGCCATCACAGTCCCTAGACGGCAGTATGCGTTCGGCCTGCAAAGCCATGAACCGTCGGCACCGCTGGATGCGTGATGCCGGATGTTTGCCAGCAACGCCTGTTTCATAGTTTGTCAAGATGCCTGAACAGAATATCATACCGGAAGATACCTCCCTGAGTCACGATAACGCACAGCGCGATACCGATACGCCCCACGAATGCGCCGACAAGGCGCAAGCACAGGCACAGATCCCTGCAAATGACGCGAATGATTCCAGCCACACCGCCCCAAATGATGCGGATGACGAGATCACGGATGATGCGGATGACGAGATCCCCCCACAGGATGCGGACGAAACCATCGATGCGGATGACGAACACGGCGAGATCACGGATGACCCGAACATGCCTTCGGTCAACAAAGCCGTCGGAAACGACATCACCAATGAGGTGCTCGATGCCTATCAGACTGCGGAAGACAAAGAGGCCATTCGCGCCATTCAAGCCGAATGGCGAAAAAACAGGCACCGATACAAAAAATCAAGCCCGCTCAGCATCGCCCTGATGCTCGGCGTCTTAGTCGTTGTCCCCAAATTCATCTACGACGACCTCGCCGATATCAAGTATTTCTTCTCAAGCGGCACGCCGATCGAACTGGGCGATGCCGACGACTACAGGCTCGCGTCCTCCGATGAAATCGCCAAGCCGCAGAACTTTGAGGATAACAGATACGTCCACATCTCAGGCATTCCCATCCGCCATGTCGGGATCCAGGTCAAAGATAACGCCGTCTCTTCCGGCTCACACAAGCTCATCTATCAGCTCATGGGCAGCTCGGTCTATATCCAGGAAGAGATGGAGAATTCCCGGTTTGCGTCCTTCATGTCCAAGACCTCCACGGCTTTCGGGCAGAACATGGGGCTTGAGCTCCTCGAAGTTTCCGGCCGCCTGAGGCGTTTTGATTCCGGCAATCCCAAAAAGATCGATCCCATTCGCAAGTATTACGGCGACAAATATGGCAGCGTGTACTGCGAAACGATGTCAGGTTTCGAGATCAAGCGCAAGCAGCAGCTTCTAGGCAAAGGCGGCGTGGCGCTCCAGATACAGCCCGACGGCACCGTCTGGCAAGGCGACACACACACGCATGTATCCCTGCGCGCGATACAGCCGCTTCAAGGCAGTTCCGCCGTCGCCCTGGGCGACGGCAACACCGTCCTGTACACGAGCAACGCCGGACAGACCTGGAACACCTCCGAGGTCCCGATCGACGTGCCCCTCACGAGCCTGGCATACGATGCCGCCACAAGACAGCTCGTGTTCGGAGGCAAAAAAGGCTGGGTCGGCGGCGAGGCTTACAAGCCGGAGCGAGACCAGCTCGCCATCAGTCAAGATGTCCTCGATATCGCCTTTACCACGCCGGAACCCGGCGACAACACATCGCCCAAGATGATCGCCGTCGGCCGCGAAGGCCTCCTGCTCACGGCTTATGCCGACCGCGAAGGCTGGTATCCGGCACGCATCGATGACGGCGTGCGATTCAATGACGTGCTTCGACTCGGCGATACATGGTTCGCCGTCGGCGCAAACCAGACGCTTCTGCACAAGCCCTCCGACAGCAACGATGTCGCATGGACGCCCGGTGTCTCCCCCGTGCGCGCAGACTGGCTCAGCCTCTCTGCCACGGCAGACACCGTCTTTGCCACAGGCACAAAAGGCGCACTCGCCAAGTTCGAACGCAACGCTCAGGCACAGGCATGGGAAACGCTCCCATTCGACGACGTGCCCGGCATCGACTTTAAAGCCGATATCCGCGCCGCAGCCTTCTCGGATGATGGAAAAACATGGGTCGCCGTCGGGACGAGCGGCGCCATCCTCGTCGCAAAAGCCGATCAGAACAACGTTTTCGGCCCCGTTCAAGCCATTTCTGGCACCTATGCCTCCTATGGCGTCGTCCGCGACATCCTCGCCGGAAACCTCGTCGAAAATGCCCTCTATGAGGCGCTTCAGCGACATACAGACGAAGACTTCAACGACATCACGTATCACGACGGCATGTTCTACGCTGTCGGCACCGAAAGCCTTTTGATGACAAGCCGTGACGGTCTCTCGTGGACAAAACGCCCCCTCCACGTCAAACACAAGACGCTCCGCGCCATCGCATTCACAGGCCCCAAAACAGGCGTGATCGGCGGTGAAAAAGGCACGCTTCTCGTCACATCCGACAACGGGCTCACCTGGCACACCAAAAAAGCCCCGACCGAACGATCCATCTACGATATCGCGGTCACCCCCGACTATCCCGGCGCATTCGCCTTCTCTGGCGCATACGGCCTCTGGGGGTTCTGTGAAAATACCGATGGGCGGTGTTATCTGCGCTCTAAAAACGCCGGCCACCACTACCGCGCGATCGCCTTCGCCAAAGGCGCTCAAAAGCCCGGACTCCTCAAAATACTCGTGGCTGGCGACGATTCGCATATCGACCGCATCAACGACAACACCGAACCGCAGGTCTTTTCGTGGTTCCAAAAATCAGATTCCACCGTCAGGGATATGGCGTTTGCCAGCACCGACCTGCCGCTGCTGCCCGACAGCCCGCGCGGACAGCTCGGACTCATCGCCGCAGGCAACGGCAGCATCTATCGCTCATACGATGCCGGTTACACCTTCCGGCGTGAAGAATCCGGCCTCGCAGCACCCGTCCAAAAACTGGTCATGTCGCCAAACGGCGCCATCGCATGCGCCTTCGACGGCACCGAAGCCGTCCTGGATCTGCACGGATTCGGCAAGTGGAAAAAAATTCCCCATGCAAAGATCATCGACGGCGATCTCAGCGGCAACACGCTCTATCTGGCCGACGAAAAATGCATCTATGCCCTGGATCCGCTCGCCGCACCGAACCCCCAGGCTACCGAATCACGGCTTGAGCCGCTCGCATGCCTGACCGCACCCGCCGAGGCGATACAAAACATCGCGGCTGACAACGGCCGCCTTGCGGCACTCGTCAAAACCCCAAAAGGCTTCGCCTTTGCCGATATCTCAGGCAACGCCATCCAGGTCGGCGCGCCGCTGCCCATACAGCCGGAACATGCCCCCTCAAAACTCATTTCATGCGCTCAAAATCAAGCGATCCTGCAAAATGGATCGCTCTATACCCTCACAGACAAGACCGATCATATCCTCGATGCGCGCTGTCTTGACGGCGCGATCGCGACGCTCACGGCAGAGCCCGTCCGCCCCGGCCTCACACGCATCTCCATGCGCGCCGCTGACACGCTCTGGGCGATGACCGTCGGCTTCGATCCCGCCAACGCGCATGTCGCCCGTAATGCTTCCGGACGCTGGTGGATCGCCGCTCGCGCACCGAACGCACAGGATCCGCTCATCCTCATGTCAAATGACGGCAAACAATGGTCCTGGAGACGCGACCGCATCACGGACTTCCACGCCGTCGCGACCGCAGAAAAAATGGCTGTCGCCGTCGGCGATAACAGCGCCATCCTCGTTTCCGACAATTATGGCGAAACCTGGACGCCCATGTCGAACACCTCAAATGTTACGCTCCGAAGCGTCTGCCTCTCCTCGGATGGCTCCTACGGCCTCGCTGTCGGCGACAAAGGCACGATTTACAGGGCGCAGAACGGCCTCACGCGATGGTCAAAAATCAAATACAGCTTCGATTTCGACCTCACCTCATGCACCATCGCCGAAGATAAAGGGCAGCTCAAAATCTATTTCACCGGCAAAGGCGGCGCCATCTATGCCGCACCCAAAGAGGATCTGGGGCATCTCGACCTGATATCGAGCCCCGCCATCGAGGATATCTACGACATCGCCGTCCTGGATACCGGCGAGGCCATCGCCGTCGGCGGCCTCTACCAAGATCCCGCTTCGATCTGCGAAGAGGCTTTCCTGATCGAAGCCGACGAATCCCCACGAAAATTCTGGCCCTCCATCCTCATCGCGCTTCTCCTGCTCGCCTTCTGGAGCTACACGCTCCGAACGATCTATCTCGCCTGGAAACACAGAAATGACGTGCCGGAAGATCTCGACGATGAACCGGCTGCGCCAGACGATGCCTCCGAAGACTGATCCGCGATGCCCGTGCCTATCTGCCGCCGGCAGATACGGCACGGTTTGTCGCTATGGCGAACGCCATACGCGACAAAATCACCCCGCGCGCCCCCTCAGGCAAGCCGCGACATCTCGGCACCAAAACGCTCCGGAAGACAACCTATCACGGCATCCCAGTCGATGGTGATATCCGCATGTTCCAGGAATGCCCGGAGCATGACCAGATTCGCTGCCTGAGCCAGCCCCGCCGCCGCCGCACATGAAGTCGCCGGGATGCCCACACATCGCGCCGAGATATCGCCTGTCACGGCGGCAACATCGCTGTCATAAAGGATCACGCCATCTGCCGCAGCCCTTGACGCAAAGCGGTCGAGCGCCGGCTGATTCATCGCGATCACGACATCGGGGCAGTCCACGATCGGCGTGCTCACAGGGCTCTCCTGCAGCCGCACAAAACAGTTGGCAGATCCGCCGCGCATTTCCGGGCCATAAGACGGGATCCACGTGGCGTTCAAGCCTGATGCCAGACCAATACGCGCGATGAGCCGTCCGAGTGTCAGCACACCCTGGCCGCCAAAACCCGCGCAACATACAGACATCGGCCGGTTCAGGCGCACTGGCGCGGGATCCTGTACCGTCACCGGGCGCGCAAGCGCCTCAAACGGCGCGCGCACACGCGCCGGATCATAAGGCGTGACGCGCTGACGCGCTGAAATCATATCGCTGCGGTCCGCATCGCGGAAAATGCCCAGCGGGTACGTCTGCGTCATGACCTCCGCAACACGGTCGCGCGCCTCTGCCGGCGTACAATGCCAGTTGGACGGACACGGCGAAAGGATCTCCACAAAGCTGTAGCCGCGCGATTCGACCTGATTGCGCACCGCGCGATGTATCACGCGACGCGCTTCCGCGATCTGACGCTCGCTGCCGATCGCCACGCGCGCGATAAACGCAGGCCCTTCGAGCTGGTTAAACAGCTCGCAGACCTTGAGCGGCGCACCGTGTTCCGAAAACTGACGGCCTCCGGGGGTCGTCGCCGACACCTGACCCAGCAACGTCGTCGGCGCCATCTGCCCGCCTGTCATCGCAAAATTCGCGTTGTTCACAAAGAACACGGTCAGACACTCGCCGCGATTCGCGGCGTGCAACGCCTCCAGAAAACCGATCGACGCGAGATCGCCATCCCCTTGCGACACGATCACGACCGCATCGGGATGCAGGCGCTTCACCGCCGTCCCCACCGCGCTCGCACGCCCATGCGCCGAAAGAATATGCGACACCGAAAGATACGCATCCGTCAGGCCGCCGCACCCAACGGGCGACACCCAGATCGCACGCGCCTCACACCCTAGCGCACACAATGCCTCATCCACATAGCGAAGCAGGTTGCCATGACCGCAGCCGGGGCAAAAATGCGTCTGTTCCGGCGTCTGGGCCTTGCGATACTGATCTAAAAATACGGTCATGGTCAGGAATTTGCCCCATCCACGGCAGAATACAGCCTCCAGATCGCCTTATTTGCTCGCCACTTTCTGATTGGCATACGCCTTGGCTGCCTTCTCGATCTCCTGCCACCGGTCGTGTTCCACGCGCTTGACAAGCTCGTATTCCATCACATAGTCGCGCTTGCTTTCCATGTGCGGGGCGGCACCATAACCCTGCGACTGATCCACATAATCGAAATGCACCGTGCTCGTGTTATCCGAATTGATATAACCCGTCACGAGATATCGGCGGCTCGTGCGCTCGTCGATCGCACCCCATTCGGTCTCGACCGTATAGCCGTTGCCCGAATCTCGCACGACATAGCCCGCCGAAAACAGGATCTGACGCGCCGTTGCCCACACCTTCGCGAAATCGGTCGTAAACGTGTAGGACTTCATCTGGTTCGTGATGTACTGGTCGTGATACGATGTATATTTCATGCTCGCACACCCGCAAACACAGGCCATGCAGAGCAGAAGACACATCAGAAGCACGCTTGTCTTTCTCATAATTGAATCGCCTTTGAGCAAATGAGTTTTAAGCCACTGATCCCCGATTTGGCATTGCCTTCGATGCCGGTCACGACATAGCCCGCCGGACATTCCAGCTTGAACGGCTCACCCGTCTCCGCGCCTGCGCGGTCTGTCGTCACGGTCTTCGGGGATTCCGGTACGATCTGTTTCTGCGTGTCGACTTCCTGACGCATCAGTTCCTTGTTGTCGAGATAAACCGCCACATACAGCTTCTTCTGGCTCGTCTGTATCTTGGCCTGCTCGCCCAGCGAGATCATGTAGCTGCCATCCACGACAGAAACAAAGTGCTTCTCGGTCGCGATCGCCTTTTTAGCCTTGCTGTCCGCAAAAATCCTGAATTCAAGCGGCAATACGCCAGAAACGGGTGCGGCGTTCTGATCGACGATCTCCCCGTTGAAATCGATGACTGTCAGCGTATTTTCCGCATACGCGCCGACGGGAACAAGCGTGAGGGCAAGGGCAAGCAAAAGACGTTTCATATAAGTTTCCATTTTTTTGACGTGTCACGCCGCTATTTGCAAGCAAATACGCGGCGTCTTTTGGGGTCGGGGGCGAAGCCCCCGCGCCGCTATTTGCAGGCAAATACGCGGCTCCCACCGCATGCGATCCCCCATATCACGGCGGCGCACGACGAGGCTTCATGAACAAAAAGGCTCAGAAAACGGCACGCTGTGCAATTTTCCGAGCCTTAAAAGGGGCGCGATTAACGGCGAGCTTTTTCCTTGTCGGAAATCAGTTTGCTGAGCTGCTTGATATCGTTGGCGGTATCCACTTCGGTCACATTGCTCATCTTGGCGAGGAGCTTGCGCGCCTCCGGGATGTTGTTCTGCGTGACCTGCTCACGGATCTCTTTCTTGAGCTTCCGGACGTAGTTTTCTGCCGTTCTCGGAAGAACACTCGGCACCAGCTTCATGTTCACGCTCGATTCGGGAATCTCGTGAAGGATCTTGAGATCTTCCTCATATTCGCTGAGCGACGACGAGCCGACCGGCTTGTTGCGGATCTTGCTGATCTTGTTATAGAGGTCTTTTTCTTCGCCGATCAGATTCGTATAGAGCGTAACGAGCGAGCGATCCGTGAGGATCTTGCCTTCCTTGTCGAGCTCGTCGAGCTTGTTCAGGCTGTCCTGCGCCTGATCGAATGCCGATTCCTTGTAGTAGTTCGCGCAATCCGAAAAGGCTTTCTGAATACTGGCGATCTGCTGCTGATGCGCCTCATAATCGGAATCGACTGCCTGCTTTTTGAAAATGGCAAAACCGCAGAAGAAGATCGAGGCCACGCAGATGACGCTCAGGACGATCACGAGGGTGTTCGCCCAGACGGGGATCGTCTTCGTCTTTCTGAGGGAATTCGGCCCATAGCTCATCATATACGGGCTGGTGAGGGATGCGGGAGCCCACTGCGGCGCGGCGATGCCACCGTTCTGCCGCTGGAGCATCGACTCCATCTGAGGCTGTGCGGGCTGCGAAGGCTGCGAAGGCTGCGGGGCGGGTGAAGGCGCAGGCGAAGACGGACGCGCCTGACCGGGTGCCGGCGGTTTTGCGCCGCCCTTCTGGTTCGGGTGATACTCGATCTTGGGCTCGCCATGCCAGAGGACATCGGGATCACCGCCGCTCTGCTCGAAGCGGAAGCGGATGCCGCCGATCTCGATGATGTCGTTGTTGCGCAGCTGGCCGACGCGGATCCTGTAGCCGTTGAGCATCGTGCCGTTGCCGCTGTCGAGATCCTTGATGCGGAAACCTTCGGGGAACTTGTCGATCTCCACGTGCTTGCGGCTCATGGCGATATCGGAAATCGCGATATCATTGTTCGGCGCGCGACCGATCGATGTCTTTTCGCGGACGAGGATATATTCGCGCTGATTCGTCTTGCCCGATTCGACGATGAGCTTGCCGCTGAGCGGATCAAAATCCATGCAGCTCATGCTGATCTGCGTCTTTTCGCCGCCGATATCATCCAGATCCTCATCCGGCGCGGCATCGATCATCATGGTGCGCTCGCCGGCATTGTCGGGATCGTCCTCTTCAAACTGCAGGTCCTCGCCTTCTTCGGCGGCTGCGCCGCCAAAGACCGGGCCGTCATCAAATGCCGGGGCAGGCGCAGGCGCGGGAGCCGGGGCTGGTGCCGGTGCCGGCATCGGCGCGGCGGCGGGGATGGGAACAGGCGCGGCCTGGGCAGCGGCATTGGCGGCATTCATTTCGGCAATCGCACGCTCGATATCGGCTGCTGACGGCTTTGCAACGGCCTGCGTCGCGATACCGCCCTCCACATCGTCAAAATCATCAAAAGAGGAAAGCGACTGACCGGGGAGCTGTGTCGCGCTCGATGCGAGTGCCGGAATCAGCGGCTGTGCGGCTGGCGCAGGCATCGGAGCTGCCTGCGGCGCAGCCATCGGCTGCATCATCGGGGATGTCATCACGGGGCCAGCATTCATGCCGCCAAACGAGGCGTTGAGCGCAGGACCCGCGCCGGATGCAGGGTTCAGCACCGGGTTCACGCCAGAAATCGGGTTCAGCGCGGGACCCGCGCCAGATGCAGGGTTCAGCGCAGGACCGGCACCCGATACAGGATTCAGCGCGGGGCCGGCACCCGATACAGGATTCAGCGCGGGGCCGGCACCCGATACGGGATTCAGCGCAGGATCCGCACCCGATACAGGCGTGCTGCTGACTGAAAAATCAAGCCCCGGATCGTTCGGAACAGGATCAAGAGAAGGCGTGCTGTCGAATGAATCGATGGAAAGCTCGTCATCCAGCGGATCGGACGAGGATATGCCTTCCAGAAGCGCATCCAGAGATGGAATAGAGGCCGGCGCGGCGGGGGCTGCTGCTTCTGCAGGCGCGGCCGCTACCGGCGCGGCCGC
>JAFZFY010000184.1 GCA_017555665.1 Pseudomonadota bacterium
AAAAATGATGATGCTTTTGTCGAGAAAACGGGGAGAAAGCTATTTCTTCTCTACCTTAAACCCATCATCAACGGTATCGGGAATTATTATATCGAAGCGCAAACGCGTGACGAGACGCGAACCGATGTCATCATAGATTATCTCGGTCATCAGTACATCATTGAGCTCAAGATATGGCGAGGAAATGCGTATAATGAGCGTGGTGAGGCGCAGATCGCTGGGTATCTGGATTTATATCATGCAAAGAAGGGGTATCTGGTGAGTTTCTGTTTTAATAAGAATAAAGAACCAGGTACGAAAACCATTCAGGTTGGCGACAAGACAGTCATCGAGGCAGTGATATAGATTTGGTAATGGGGCAGGTCATTGGCATATAAGCGCGGCGTATGCGCGGAGCCGTCAGGCGAGCACATAGCCGCGCAAAAGGCGCGTATGCCCGGCGGGCATAGCGCCGTGGCGGCACCGTATCGGCGCAGCCGATAGGGGCCGCGCGAGTGCAAAGATTATTCGGATGCGACGGCTTTTTTGGGCTGATGGACGTTGTAGATGCAGCCCGCGAGGATGAGGAGGATGCCCACGACGATGTTCCAGGTGATCGCTTCGGAGAGGATGAGGGCCGCGAGAATCATGGCGATGATCGGCTTGACGAAGAAGGCATACGATGCCGTGGAGGCGCCGCCTTTTTCGATCGCGCGCATGAAGCAGAAGTAGCCGAAACCGGTCACGACGAAGCCGACGTAGAGCAGGACGCCCAGTGAATCCGTGGTGATTCCGGAGATGATGGGTTCGTTCATGCACAGGAGCAGTATCAGCTCGAGCCCCGCGCCGATGAGGAAGCTCATGCTGTTGACGGTCATGCCGCCCAGGCGGCCGACGCAGCGCTTGCTCAGCGCCGTGTAGAGGCCGAACATTGCCGACGCGCCGAGCCCCATCAGGATGCCCATCGGCTCGTTGCCGCTCGCGAGGTTGAGCGGGTTTGCGACGAGCACGAGGCCGGTCATGCAGATGGCGAGCACGACGGCTTTTTTCTTCGTGAAGCGCTCGTTGACGATGAAATGCGCGAAAATCATCGTGAACATCGGGTTGAACGAAATGAGGACCGCCGCGAGGTTGGCGTTCGTGTGCATGACGCTCATCTGGAAGAGGGTCATGCTGACGACGATGTTGACGAGCCCGAGCAGCGCGAGGAAGCCGACATCTTTGCGCGTCAGGCTGTATTGCCGTTTTTTGAGGTCGCGGATCGCGAACGGCAGCAGGAACAGGCCGCCGATCAGGAAGCGCAGGAACGTGAGCTGCAGGGCAGTGAACGCGCCGCCGCCGATTTTGAGCGCGATTTCCATCGTGCCAAAAGCGAGTGCGGTCAGAAGCACCCAGATGTATTTCGTGTTATCTTTGAGGTTCATGGCTTTGTACTATCGATAGGGCGCGCCTATGCGCCTGCGGCGCATACGGCTTGCGTGCCGCGCTATCCCTGCGGGATACGCGCGGCCATTCATACGCCTAAATGCGTTGAATTGCGCCTAAAATCTCTTCCCAGCGTGTGCTGTTTCAAAATATTGACATCGATTTTTGGGGGAGCTTGCGAGCTGGTGGCGAGTTTGTCACCAGAATGCCAGGACGGCGCGAGCATAAAAGCGTAGAGGATGGCTTAGGGGGTTGGCGAGAAGGCACGGAGGTTGGAAATTTTAAAAAAAGCTGGTTGACTTTTTTCTGGCGTGGTCATACTGTTGTGCCAGTTTGGGAATTTGCTCTTTGACAATTGAAGAGGAGAATGTGAGTGGGGAAGAAAGACTGCTCGAATGCTGTATGGTCGTGGGTTTGCAAAAACGCATGGCTTGAGGTGTTCGGACAGGTTGCGCAGGGCCTGACAGAGAAGCGGGCCGGGCGCATTCACGAGTTGGCTGTACCTGCCGGTCGAAGGTTCGGTCGGTATGCAGAGTATGCATTTGGGTATCAGCCTGTGACATGAATAGAAGGATAGCGACACTATGAATCTGATTCGTTTGTGAACCTCTTTCATTCTCTTTGCAGCTTGAGCTATTTTGTGTGTGATGGGTTTGGGCTGCGTCAATAGTCAACATACTTGGAAGGCATTTGACCTTCTGTTTTGAAAAATCGGGAGAACCGATTATTTGAGCCGCAATGCGGTCGATCGTTCTGGCAAGCCGGATTTGAGGCTTTTGGACCAGAATTGTATGATTCCAAGCGCGTGCCTCCGCAATTTTTGCGAAGGCGCGCGTCTGGGGGCTATTTATGTCTCGGCAATGTTCCGAGATACATCATTGGTATTCTCATACCCTGTTCATTCGCGGGGTGCGGATGATAAGCGTGCCGGTGGTGCGCAAGGGGATATATAAACGCATACAATAAAGGAGTTTGTATGGCCAGTTCGAAATATGAATCCATTCGTCCGTTCGTCATTGAAGTCGTTGTCTGCAATGACAATGTTGAGGTCGTGTTTGAAATCAACGATGGGGACAATATATGCCAGGTGGATTATGAAGTGCTGTGCAGTGATTCGGAAACCGGGGATTATGAACACTTTGATGGCAATTTCCGTCATATATTCAAAGATCCCGGAGTGTATAAAATCTTTTTCCGGGGGAAGCTTCCGGGGCTGGTAATCAAGGATTTAGGATCTGAACGTAACAGGGATGATCGCCCGATTGAGGAGCAGTATCATTATTATCTCT
>JAFZFY010000185.1 GCA_017555665.1 Pseudomonadota bacterium
CAGGATCAAACTCTCCAGTTTGATCTGTATTTAAAAGACGTTCTCGCGAACGTCCTTAGTTTCTTTCTTGTCGATGCATTCGCATCTTCGAGGTCTCTGTCACACAGAGCCTCTTTTTTTAGGCTCGCACTTCTGCTTGTTTCTCTCTCTTCTTCGGTTTTCAAATCTGTCGAGGACTCAGTTTTGAGCCCGTCAACGAGGAGCGGCTTATACGCGCGCCCCGAACTTCTGTCAAATTATTTTTTCAAAAAATCGGAACTTTTTTCCCACGATTGCCACATATCTATACCGAGGACTCGTTAGAGGGCTCAAGACATAACGCGGACATGACGCGCCCGGCACTGGGATCCCCCGGGCGTTTGTGTTCGCGGCACGTAAAGGCACGCGTGCGCAGGCTGAAGGAAACGACGGCCTGGCAGGGGTGCGCCCGAAGGCGAGTCTTCTGGAGGTGGCGGCGGGGGTGGGGAACCCACATTAATTTTATGGGCTACTATGCCCTATTTCATGTAAACCCACTCGCCAGGGCTCTGGCGAGCGCATCGCAGCGCAACCGCCAGCGCCCCGATGGGCGCTTGATGTTAGCCGGGGTGAGCGAAGCGTAACCACCGCCGTATTGCCCACAGGCAATAGACGCGAACCAAAGGTAGAGACGTGTCGTGACACGTCTCTTGCGCGCCGTATGCGCAGCATAGGCGCGCCCAAATGTGCATCAAATCCCGTAATGCAACGCCACAAGGCGATCGATTTCAAGACACTGCGCCTGACTGACGGCCTGTGTTCCAAGCACGCCCTCGACGGCATCAATCACGTCCTGCCATACACTGAGATCACCGAGATCGGGCACGGGAAGGCTGGCAAGCATATCGGGCGTGAACAGAAGCCCCCCGCAGAAACTGCTGGAAGCGTATTTGGCACGGAGATAAGCCTGCATATCGGGATGATTGATCAGCGCGGCAAGGACCATGAGCAACCGCGGATCCTCCGCACGAACATAAAGCGTCGCGACAGTCGAGGCATAGCAGCCCGAAAGATCAAGCGTGCAATCAAGCAGGCTCAGCCCCTTGATGATGAGCTTGGGCGACTGCATACGGCGCAAGACCGATGCCCCAAATACGGCCTGAATATCTGCGACACGAACCGCCGGAGAGACGTAGCGATGGTGCAAATACCGCATTTCCACCTGCCCCCAACGCGGAATATATTTGCCGATCAATCCCGTGTTGAGCAGCTTCAAACAGCCGGAATCCGGCGCATAGGGAACGATCAAAGGCTCCAATTTATAGGCATCTGCCGCGCTGGCAAAGGCATACTCACAGGTCGCGTATGCTCCGAGACGACGCGGCTGACGCTCAAATGACTCGATAAAATGCAACTGCTCCGTATTGAAATACTGATCAATCAGCCAAGGGGATACAAGCTTGCGCTTATCGACACGGACGGGTTCGGTACAACCGCCGTCTGCATACCGCATCACATCGAGATTCCAGGTTTCGTCATAACTGAAGCATGACACAACGGCATCGACAAGCGCACTGCCAAACACGGCACTGCCAAAACGCACGATGCGATACATGTGCGGCACCATGACGTGCTCGCGAAACAAAAGGCCGAACGACTTTGTCAGCCATTTATCCGGCGTAATAAAACAGAGACTACCGCGCGTGAGCCACATGCCCAGCGAGAAAAAGGCGAGATAGATGTCAAACCGCTTGTGAAGCCAGGGAAAACGGGCGCGATAGCTGACGCGTTCTGCCCGTGTCAGCTTGACACCATAAGGTGGATTGCCAATGACCAGGTCAAACGCGCCAGGCGTGAGTTCAGGCACCGCCAAGGGGCCATCACTGCTCAGGGAATCGCCGTGAACAAATGCGATCCTGAGACAATCCGGCACCTGCCCTGCGGACGCGATGGCACAAATCGCGCGAAACCGCGCGATCTCAACCGCATCACGGTCAATATCGACCCCAAAGATGACGTGTTCAAAATAATGACGACGCGCAGACGCTTCATCCCGATCAGGATCGAGATGCAACAGGATACGGCTGAACTCGTGCATGAGACCGATCGGGAACTCCCCTGAACCAACGGCTGGATCGCATATCCGGATGCCGAACAAACGGCGACAAAGCACCTCCCTAAGTCCCTCGAATGGCGCGAGATGCGCTTCATTCAAATCGGCGACATAGGCGCGCACGGCTTGCGCTTCTTCCACATCCAGACACGCCGAAAGATAGTCCGAAAGGCTTTCGCGACACATGATACGCACAACCGCATCCGGCGTATAATACGCACCGAGCGCGTTATTAAGGCCAAGCGACAGCTCATGAATCTGGCTGAGACAAGCCGGACTGATGCATCCGAGATCCGCAGCCCCCGACTCATCTATCGTATAAGCATATCTGTCTAAAAACGCCTGCACTTGCCGGATACTCGCCTGGCATCCGTCCAGAGCTCCGATATCTGCCTTGAGCGGTGCAAAATGCAGATCGGCAGATGCCAGAATACGGGCGCTCACGAGGTGTTCCAATACCTCCCCCGCCTGACTCCGTGACGCTTGAGCATCCGTATCGTCCAGGCCACGCAGCAAAGCCGCTAACGCCTCCAGATGCAACCTACAACCTTCCAGAAAGGTCTCATTCATAGCCAATTCATGTTTCGATGATGGTGCGCCAAATCATGGAGTGAACTCGCTTGACCGCTTCGTCGCGGCGTTCCCCCGAAATCAGACTCATGCCGTATAAAGTGATTTCAACAGACTTTCAATTGTTACTGATATGTACCGGCCATGTTCTACGAGCGCGGAGATACCGTCCTGTGAACACACATGGGTGAGCGCAAGCGCCCACCAAACGGATCCGCGTAAGCAGTGAATGAGGCATGAAAAAGCCACATACACAGTCATAGAACAGCGATTAATACGCCTATCGCCTGAACACACCCCACCCGTAACGAGCTTTTATCAATAATACCAATACAATGTGATTACAGTAATGTGCTACAAAGAACTGCCTTTTACTGCAATTTGCGCATGGGAGACCTCTGATTCATGGAAGCTATTTTCGTTTTACTCTTTCTATTCATACTCCCCATCGTGCTGCCGATTATCTTTCACCGAAAATACCGGCACCTCAAAGAACGTGTCATAACACTCTACAAACAGGGTTCCATCACAACAAACGACTACATCTATCTCCTCGACACTTACCCAAGTGAGGAGGAGGATATTGCACGAAGAGCCGTAGCCCTCCGAATCGCAACCGAAAGAGCCGAGGCTGCACGCATTGAGGCTGCAAAAGCCGCACATTCCAAAGACTCGCCATCCGAAAGCATCCCTCCCAAAGCCGAGACAAAAGGCGAAGCAGCGAACGCACAAGCCGAGACAAAAGGCGATGCGGCAAACGCACAAGCCGAGACAAAAGGCGA
>JAFZFY010000186.1 GCA_017555665.1 Pseudomonadota bacterium
AATAAAACTGCTGTTCTGTCAGTGCATTTTGCTCACACCAACACCGTATCGACAGACCGCTTGCTTGTTGTTGATTCACTAGTTGCTGCCACTTCGACAGTCTGGCCAGTTTTTTCGCTTCGATGACTCTCATTGCACATTCCTCCAGAAATCACAGGTACTATGAAAAACTATGTCAATGTTGACATAGTTGACAGAGGAGTGTGCAATATTTTAAAGACTTACGAAAGACGTGGGATTATTAGGCGCTTACAGAGGAACTGTTAAAAGTGGAGATGATATTTACATGTTCTCTAAACATAACATGTATATGTTCAATAAATGAAGTATAATTTAAAATCTCATCATTGTTCAAATGGTGATTTGGAATTTGTTCAGATGGAATGTTTCGGGGGATGATGAGGGTAATTCTACAATCGTTTTGTAGTCTTCGAATGATATCAATGAATAGTGCTAAATCTATACAGATGGTGGTCTTAAGATTGTTAAAATAATTAGGTGCTAGTTCACTTGAAAGCTGGTTGCTAGGGAGAGGTCTATCATTTGAAGGCAGATTGTTAGACCCCGAACTGTCATTTGAAGGCAGATTGTTAGGAGGCAGATCAATTGGATCAGAATCTGGACCATAGCCTGAATGGGCAAGTCGTATTGCAGCCACTTGAATAACACAAGGGATTGTTGTTCTATAAGCTGGTCCGGCAATATCTACGGCCAACCATAAACCACTTATGACCCATCCAACTGGGCCTACAAATACGCTCAATGCCTTTGTTAGGGTGGCATTTGCAGTCAGTCTCAAGCCATGTCCTAAAAGGGATTTCGCGATTCCATTTGCGACAATGACTGCAACTTTATAAGATGTGAAGCCTCCAAGTCTAATCAGTGCTTGGAAGCTCATGGTTGTGGCTTGACCCCTAAAATTATCAACATGCTCATTTATGAATTCTTCGCGTTCCTGAGGTGTCATTCGGTCCCAAGCTCTTTGAAAAACATGATATAATATGAGTGCTTCGATATCTTCAACGCTTGAATGATTGTCGTAATCCAGATGTAGTCGATTGGCAACATCACATACAACCTCACGATAGCTTACTCCTCTTCCTCGAAATAGATTGACAATGCTATTTCCGCCCATTGATCGAATTTCGGCTGCGATTGCATTCGCGTATAGATGAGGTTCGTGGGGATGCCTTAGAAATGCAGGATCGCTAGATAGGGAATTGGTGAAATTTTGGAGTAAATACTCTACCAAAGGCATAAGTTCGTCATCTGTTGCTCTATCTAATATGGGATTTAAATCAAAATCATAACACATATATTCCTCCTTTTCATTTTAAGCTAAACACAAATTTGCAGAGCGGCATTTAAGCCGCTCTGCGTGAAAAAATCACTCTTCGTCAAACTCGGCATCAATGATGTCGGAATCATCTAATCTTTCGCCTTGGGAAAAATCACCATTGACGAAGTTGGTATATGCGCGGTTAGCAATGACTTTGGTTTCTGCAAAATCGAAACCGCCGCTGACAATTGCGCCAACCACAGGGATCATTTTACCGAGATTGACAAGTCCTTTGGAGCCAAATTTTGTGATAAATCGAAAACCGACTTTTTGATTTATTTTTATGATGACTTTTCCCGGAATTTTCTTGATTCCCGCTTGAGCACATTTGGTTGCGAATTTAATACCGACATGTTTGACGATGTTGCTTGTTGAAAGCCCCACTAGGCAGCAGTAGATAAGCGTTTTGACTTGATCGCTATGGATATCGTAACCAGCCATGTATGCAATGCAAGCAATCATTCGCATTTGTACATAGAGAACACTGCTGATGTTTGCTGGGATGGTAACGGGAAGGGTGATGAGACCGCCAAATCCAGTGATGAAGCCAGATGCTGTGCACTTTGCAATTTGCTTGTTCTGCATGGATTTAATTGCACGCTTGATGGCATCATTAACTTGGCAGTTGTTTAAATTGGAGATGTTTTGGGGATCAAGTCCTAATAAATAATCTTTAGCTAGGTCTTCTACAGAGCAGATGGGACCTTTGCCGTTTACTGCTAAGTCATAAATTTTGTCCAGGACTGCGATGGCATTGTGTTCGTTGAGTTTTTCTGTCATGATTAATTCCTTTGTGATGAGGTGTTATTTCGCCCACTCGCAGGCTTTGCTGAAGCCCATGAGGGAGAATTTAAACTTTTTCTGTTTGCTGTCACTTGGGATTGAGAATTCAATTGTTGAGGATTTGATCATATCTTTGATAAAAGTTCCATCGGCATTAATGGTGATGGAGTTTTCGGTATTGCGACAACTAAGATTGGATGATTGCTTTTTATCGAATTTTACGGAGAGCGTTTTGCAGCTGGAGATGCCTGTTCCTGAAAGCTCAATAACGGCATTGGCGGTATCTGAACCGTGAGCTATTAAAGTGCTGTCATCACTTCCTTTTATGGCGCATCTATAGGTTGCAACTGTACTCCAGGAACTACTGTTTAGAGCCACATCCTCAACTGATGTTGAGGATGCTGCTTCAGATGCAAGTTCGGACTGCTTTTCGACTTTGACGGTGTCTTGGTTGGCGTGAGATGTTTCCGACGGACTGCTGCAGAGGGCGAGGAGTATGATTAGGGTGACTAATACTCCTACAAATTTTATTATTCTTTTTAAGTTAATCTCTGATTTGGGTGGGCGATGTGTCCGCTTTGTGAGTTCTATCTCTTTATTGTAACGGTTAATAATCTTTGAAACTTCTTTCTCATTTGAAAAACCGATGAGTATTACGTCCGACTTGGATGAATCAATATTCCAATATTGAATTTTTAAGTATGCTGTGATTGAGCCAAGGCCAGCGCTTGCGCCATCAATGGCGTCTCCAATACCGCCTCCAATACCGCCTAAAGCATATCCGATGGCACCTAAGGCAACGGCTGCCACGATGCTTTCTTTGATATCGTTATCTTTGATTAGGTATGAAATTTGTGAATGATGAATCCTATAGATATCTTTTTTGTGCTTAATGCTTATGCCATGAGTATTAACTCTGACAATTACCTTTTCATTCATGAAGGGGAATTTTGAAATTTGTGCATTGAGGACGCCTTCGAATGAGTCATCCTTGATTCGTCCGAGTCGGAGGTCTGAGTCAACTTCTTTGCGCAAGCCAAGGGCATATTCGCATTGAATGCGTTCTGATTTGAATTTACTATTTGCGGGGTCGAGCTCTAGTATTTCGTTGCATAAATCGTATCGTTCCTGATATTTGTTTTTGTCGGTGATTTCGTATTTTGTAATCAAGGCTTCGAGTGACGATTTTTCAGATCTTCTTTTCTTTACTTCTTTTGATAAGATCTTGAAGGATTCATCTTCTGCAACAGGATAATATTTATCAACAACTGATGTTGCATAATCTATATCTTTGCGGTTCAAGGCATCTCTGATGTCTTGAAGGATGGTTTCTCTGTCTCGCTCATATTCGTCCTTTAGTAATGAGTTTTCAACCTCGTGGGCGTTGTATTCTTTCTTTAGATTGTTAATTATTTCCAACATGGGCGCTCCTTTGTGTTTGGTTTTGAGTAAAATATGCCTTAATTAATCATAATTGAATATGATTAATTAATATTAAGCGATGATAATTAATACCTCTCCACTTGCGCTTAATTAATACCCAATTAATTAATGCAAAATTAATTAATACCCAATTAATTAAGCGCAAATACATGTCAAACCACACTCTACTGCGTGAAAAACGCTCAACAAGCGCGATGTCTGCCGCACGCCTGTCACGAGTAAAATGTGAATTAAATATATCCCTATGCACGGTTTGCGTCAAGGCAGTTCTTCGCGCATTGAAGTGCAGGCTTGGCACGCTGAGCGTATCCACAGTGTCCTGTCCGTTCTGCATTTCTGTCTGCGTGACCACGGCGCGATCCTTAGTTAAATCGGGGCTATAATCAGAATAGAGCTTGATGAAACACCATTGGCGAAGATGCCAAAATCTTAGCCAGTTTAAAAAAAAAAAATAGAAGTCAAGTTTTCTGTGCAAAGAACTTAAAAGTTATTTCGAGGCATCCGGATATTTGAGTGCGGCGCTGAGTATGGGGGGCTGCGTGAGGCTTTCGCGCTTCAGACAGGATTTGGGGTGCGCTTGGTGGGATAGGGGCGGCGGTGGATGGACATTAATCGCGCAAGCCAGTGCGTTTGTGTTTTACTCGCCATTTGTTATCGAGTGCGCTATGTTGTGGCCATGCGACACGGTGCCGTGTGGGAGGGTGTGTCATGACTAAGTTTCCGTTGGGGATACAGACATTTGAGAAGATACGGCGTGAGGGATGGATTTACGTCGATAAGACAGCGCTTCTTTACCGCTTGACACACGGGACTTCTGTTTATCACTTTCTGTCGCGGCCGCGCCGATTTGGAAAAAGTCTGCTGATTTCCACGTTGGAGGCTTTTTTTGAAGGGCGACGGGAACTTTTTGAAGGCTTGACAATTGCTGGTCTGGTGCAGGAATGGACGAAATACCCTGTGTTCCATCTCGATTTGACTGGGGTGAACTATCATGAACCAGAGGCATTGCGTAATACGCTGAATTTGTCTCTTGTGAATTGGGAGCAAGTCTATGGCAAAGGCGAGGGGGAGGTTGAACTTGGCGATCGTTTCATGGGGGGGATCAAGCGTGCGTCAGAGCGGGCTGGGCAGAAAGTCGCGTTGCTTGTCGATGAGTATGAAAAACCGATTCTGGATACGTTGGATAACGAAGCGCTTGGGGAAAAGCACCGCCAGGTATTGAATGGCTTTTATGGTGGAATCAAAAAGTGTGACAGGTATTTAAAGTTTGTCCTTTTGACCGGCGTGACAAAAATCGGGAAACTGAGTGTTTTCAGTGCATTGAATAACATCACCGATATTTCGATGATGCCCGAATATGCTGATATCTGCGGTATTACCGAAGATGAGATTGAGCATGTCTTTCATGACGATATACAGGTGATGGCAGATGCTCAGGGCAAGACTTATGCAGAGATGCATGCTTTATTGAAGCGTGAATATAACGGTTATCATTTCTCAAGAGATTTGAGTATCGGCGATGACAATGTGGCGAATGCTATCCAGCAGATCAAAGACAAGGGGGATGCAGAGCCGTTTAAGGGAGAGGGGCGCAAGATTATATCTATTGGGGCAAATTTCGCTTCAGATATGAGTGCGCTTGACGGTGTGCTTGTTGAGGCAGGTTAAGTTTTTAGTGTGTGTGCTTGGGAGAGAGAAGATTATGCAAAATTGTTTAAAATTGACTGTTCTGAGTGGCGTTTTATGCCTGATTGGGGTGTTCGGATGTACGACAGACGCGTATGTGGATATTTCTTTGGAGTCTGATCAGGTCAGCTCCCCTGATGTGCAGGGCGAGCATGAGACGATGCCGTCGGATGATGCTGATGATATCTACGAAGATTCAGATCCGATTGAAATAGACACGCCCGATGAGCTAGGGGAACCCGATCCAGACACGCCCACGGAACCAGACACGCCCGCAGAACCTGACGAGCCCACGGAACCAGACACGCCCACGGAACCAGACACGCCCACGGAACCAGACACGCCCACGGAACCAGACACGCCCACGGAACCCGACACGCCCACAGAACCCGACGAGCCCACAGATCCAGTCACGCCTCCACTGGTTGATACAAAGTGCATATCTAAAGTGGATGGAGATCCATGTGGAGATACCAACGGATGTTCCCAGTATGTCTGTCGTGCAGGGCAGTGTATGCAGGAGCCTCGAAAGAGTGGCACCGTGTGTAGGGAGGCTAAGGGAATTTGTGATGTTGCAGAAAAATGCGATGGCAAAACCCTGGATTGCCCCAAGGATAAGTTCAAATCTTCGAGTGCTGTTTGCCGTGCGGCTACGTGGGGATGTGATAAAGTCGAGTATTGTTCGGGGAGCTCTGCATCGTGTCCTTCAGACATCTTTGATGATACATGCACCTGTCCTGCGGATGCGGATTTTTCTGGTTACAATGAATATTCGACGATTCGAGCGATCAAAGCGGCTGAATATCGAAAATTTGTGCTAAAAGACCAGAACCTTTGGGATAGCTATACCAACGCAATCGATGATTTTGGAAAAGGGCATATCGTTCCGCTCGATGAGTTGCCGATGAATCGCAAGATGACCGAATCCTCTCTCAACAAGTTTAAAAATCTGATTAAGGCATGGCGCTGGGAGGATGCGGATGTGACGACCACGGCTTGGGTTCCGCAAGGATTGGCTGGCGTCACACGAAATAGTATTGTTTACAGAATCGTGGGGTGGACCAGCAAAGATGGAAAAGGCTCAAGGATCTCGATTGCTAAATTCATTGATTATCAGTCTTCTCCTGTGAATTATCGACATGTCATACTGGCTGAACCGATTGTATCGGGAAGTGATAAAGCTAAACGCTATAAACGTGTCGTATCCCATGTGGGAGGACTTGCCATTCACTGGCCGTATCTTTACGTTGCTCAGACCAGCTATGGGGTGCGCGTGTTCGACCTCAGGCGTTTTGTGAAGGCTGATACGAGCAGCGCATGCGGTTCGATCATGGAGCTTAAAAACGGCAAATTATGTGCCTTGGGCTCTGGCTATATGTTGCCTCAAGTGGGGGCGTATTATTTCCCCACATGGAAAGATGGAAATGGCAAAAAGCACGAATTGCATTATACCTGCCGGCCTAAATTTTCCTATATATCGCTTGATTACGTGGAATCTGCTCAATCTGTACTTTCGGGCGAATACCGTTGCGGCGCATCGCGCGTAAAAGAAGGGTCATGTCCCGGTAATGATAAGGATAATACAAAATGTGAGGCTAAAACACCTGGCGTGTGCAAATCACAATATACACGTCTCGTGAGATGGCCGATGAAGTCTGGCCGTCTTGTGACGAATGATGATGGCATTGTGATTGCTCAGGGGGCTTGGTATGCAGGCGTAGGAGATGTTCAGGGGGCTGCATCACATACCGAAGATGGTGAAACGACCTTTTATCTTAACGGTACATATTACGAAGGGCATGGCCTGATTGTCAGCGGCGTGGGAACAAAAGCAAAATATAGTAAGTATCTTTATAATGCAAATCCCAAAAATAGCAAATATGCTTATAGTCCGCAAGGAATGTATATTACAACAAAAGATGGTCTTTGGACTGACACTGAGATGACGAAAGATGGTGAATATGAACGCGTAATTTTTTATGTGAATCGCAACAACTTTATGCCATAGCTTCGCTTGTCTGCCACATCGGACATCTTTATCGGTCAATAACTGCCGATAATTAGATTCAACTACGTCAAAGCAGGGGGAGGCTTCCCCCTGCCAAATCATATAAATTATATATCTTTGCCCGGATAATCTTTGGTCGCGATGATATTGACACCGGTATTCGCGACGTTTTCAATAATCACATCGCCGATTTTTAGCGGCGCTTTGGCGCATGTCTTGTGAATGACATCCATGATGTCGAATATCGCGGATTTGGGAATGTCGGCAGAGGTCTTGACCGGGACTTTGGCGTATTCCGCATGGGGCTTGCCGGCTTCGGATGCATCGTTGACGACGCGGACCGTGCTTGTGACGATGCGCATCGGGCAGACGACCTCTTTACGCGCGTAATTGTCGCCGATCTTGCAGGAATTGCCTGCAACGCTGACGACGGCGCCGTTATCCATCGTGACGGTGATCTGGCAGCCCATTGGGCAGCCGATGCATGTGAGTTCTTTCGTTTCCATTATGCCTGCTCCGGTTCGATCGCGATCGTCAGTTCTGAATTCGGATATTCAGCAATCTGGGTTTTATTGAGAATGACCTGTTCCATCTCGCCAGGCGCCATGATGCGCTTTTTCTTGTGCTGGATGCGCGTGCCGTTGATATAAACATTGATATAATGATCTTTATATACTTGGGCGACGCGGAAGCGGACGATGGTGCGGTCGGACATGCGGACGGTGTCGATCGTCGTGGGGACGGTGTAGCGCACGCCGGGGCCTGTCTTGACGCGGATGTCGGCATTTTCGGCGTGTTTGGCAAGTCCGGCGGCATAAGCGGCGGCACTTTCGCCGGCGCGGCCGGCTTCTTCCGACACATAATCGACGAGGTCATGGACGTGCAGGACGTTGCCGCACGCGAATACGCCGGGGATGCTCGTCTCGAAGTTCTCGCTGACGAACGGACCGCTCGTGACGGGGTTGATTTCGATGCCGGCGCTTCGCGAAAGCTCGTTTTCGGGAATGAGGCCCGTCGAGAGCATGAGCGTGTCGCAGTCGTAATGGATTTCGGTGCCGGGAATCGGTTTGTAGTGCGCATCGACCTTGGCGATTGTGATGCCTTCGACGCGTTCTTTGCCTTGAATGTCGACGACGGTATGCGAGAGGTAGAGGGGGATGCCGTAATCGTTGAGGCACTGGACGATGTTGCGCTTGAGACCGCCGGAATAGGGCATGAGCTCGGCGACGCAGAGGACTTTCGCGCCTTCGAGCGTCATGCGGCGCGCCATGATAAGGCCGATGTCGCCGCTGCCCAGAATGACGATGCGCTTGCCGGGCATATAGCCGTCAATATTGACGAGGCGTTGCGCGGTGCCGGCAGAGAAGATGCCTGCCGGGCGGTAGCCGGGGATATTGAGCGCGCCGCGCGGGCGTTCGCGGCAGCCCATCGCGAGGATGACGGCTTTGGCTTTGATGCTGAACATGCCGTCTGTGCGGTTCATCGCGGTCACGGTCTTGTCCGGCGCGATGTCCATGACCATCGTGTTGAGCTTGTACTCGATATTGCGCTCGAGAACTTTGTCGATAAAGCGCGCGGCATATTCGGGGCCGGTCAGCTCTTCTTTAAAGGTGTGCAGGCCGAAACCGTTGTGGATGCACTGATTGAGGATGCCGCCGAGCTCTCTGTCGCGCTCGAGGATGAGGATGCGCTCGCAGCCGGCATCTCTGGCGGCCGAAGCTGCGGCAAGTCCGGCAGGACCGCCGCCGACGATGACGATATCGTATGAATTCATGGCTACTCCTGTTCTGTGACCAGCGTGCTTTTGCCGCCTGATTTCGTCAATTCTTCCATCGGGATGCCGAGTTCACGGTGCAGGATTGCCATGACGCGGTGCATGCAGAAACCTGCCTGGCAGCGCCCCATGCCCGCGCGCGTGCGCCGCTTGACCCCGTCGAGGCTGCGTGCCCCCAAAGGTCGGTGTATCGCGTCCAAAATCTCGCCTTCCGTGACCGACTCGCAACGGCAGATAATCGTGCCATACGCAGGATTCTGGCGAATCAGCGCGTTATGCGCTTCGGGGCTGAGCTCGGACGTGCACACGACATCTTTGCGCGTCCCAATCCATTCGGCTTTTTCCGAAAGGCCGAGTTTGTCGCGAAGCATCTGGGCGACATATTTCCCGATGGCGGGCGCGGAGGACAGCCCCGGCGATTCGATGCCGGCGCAGTCGATGAAATTCGGCGCGTCCTCGGGTTCGCCGATGATGAAATCATGCCCGTCTTCGTGGGCGCGCAGACCGGCAAACGATGTGATGACCTGTCTGAGCGGGATATCGGCGACATTCACCACCGCGCCAGACAGCACTTTGTCGAGCCCGGCGCGCGTCGTCGCGGTCGATTCCGGATCGTCAATATCCTCAGCTGTCGGGCCGACCATCAGGTTGCCGTGAATCGTCGGGGTCACGAGGATGCCTTTGCCCATCTTTGTCGGCTGCGGGAAAACCGTGCAGCGCACATGCTTTCCAGCCGCTTTGTCGAGCAAGCAATACTCGCCGCGGCGAGGCGTGATGTGAAGTTTATGGGCACTCACTTTGTTGTGCAGAGCGGCTGCATAAACGCCTGCGGCGTTCACGACGCATTTCGCACAGATTTCGCCAGCATTCGTCTGCAGATGGTAAATGCCGTCTGCATCGCGTCGAATATCGCTCACGTGCGTGTCGAACTTGAACTCGACGCCGTTGACGTTCGCGTTTTCCGCGAGCGCGATGGTGAGCTTGAACGGGCAGATGATGCCGCTGTCGGGCGCGTAAAGCGCGGCGATGGCTTTATCCGAAATATGCGGTTCCATGCGGCGCAGTTCCTCGCGTTCGACAATGCGGAGATTCGTGACGCCGTTGCGTTTGCCGCGTTCCAGAAGCTCGTCCAGACCGGGCCGCAACGCTTCGTCCGTGCAGACGACAAGCGCCCCGTTACGGCGGAACGGAATGTCCAGATCTCGCGCTAAATCAGGCATCATCGCGCTGCCTTCGACATTGAAACGCGCCTTGTTCGAGCCGACTGCCGCGTCAAAACCCGCATGCACGATGCCCGAATTGGCTTTGGAGGTCCCGCAGCAGACATCCTCCGAACGCTCGATAACACAGACATCCAGCGGATATCTCGACAGTTCGCGCGCAATGGCACATCCAGTCACGCCCGCGCCAATTATGACAACATCCCTCATGTGTGATCTGCTCCTTTGCTGGTGAGAAGAAAAATCCCCATTCGATATGATGCCATTTCAGGCGCATCGTCGCAATCATCTTTTGGATATGCTTGTGTTTTGGGGCATTTCTGTGTGTTTGTTTGATGCGCGCGGCCTATGCCTGCGGCATACGTCCGCGCCTGCCGGCTATTGGCGTTGCCAATACGCCGGCAGATTCTTTGGGTTGCGCGTGACAGGGGGGAAGTGCGAAAAACTAAATGATTTGAAATATTTGGATATGGATTTCTTATTGATTTGTATATATCGAACTTGTAGTTGCATGTATGTGTGTATGTCGCACACATCTTGAGGCTGTGGATAGTGTGTATGAATATCAAGAAACTGAGCATTAAAAATTTTCTGATGCTGATCGTTGCCGGTCTGATCAATGCGTTTGGCGTGACCATTTTTCTGTACCCGGTCAAGTTGTATGACTCTGGCATTTCGGGCACTTCGATGCTTTTGGCGCAGATTACCCCGGAGTATATGCCGCTTTCGCTCTTTTTGATTTTGCTCAATGTGCCGCTGTTTATCTTTGGCTATCGGCGGCTTGGGCTTCAGTTCACGCTCTATTCGATTTTTGCGGTCGCGGTTTATTCGCTTGGGGCATGGCTGATCACGGATGTCTTGCCGGTGGATGTATCGATAGCTTCGCCGCTTGCAGGCCAGGATTTGCTGTTGTGCGCGATATTCGGCGGCTTGATTTCGGGGCTTGGTTCTGGATTGACGATACGCTTTGGCGGTGCGATTGACGGCATCGAGGTTCTTGCGGTCATCTTTGCCAAGCGTCTTGGGCTGACCGTCGGAACATTTGTGATGATTTATAACGCCATCCTGTACATCATCTGCGGCATCATGCTCCATAGCTGGATTTTACCGCTTTATTCGATTGTGACGTATGCGGCGGCGCTCAAGACGGTCGATTTCGTCGTGGAGGGCATCGATCGCGCCAAGGCGGCGACGATTATCACGTCACATGCCGATGCGGTCTGTGAGGCTCTGGCGGAGCATTTCAGGACCGGAATGACCCGAATCGCGGCCAAAGGCGGCTATTCGGGGGATGACAAGACAATGATCTATTTTGTGATGAATCGCTTTCAGATTACGCGGATGAAAGCGATCGTTCAAGAGATTGATCCGCATGCATATATCGCGATCAGCGAGATTGCGGATGTCTTCAGGGCAGATATTGACTGGGTAAAGCAGAAAAAAGCAGCGGCTTGCCAAGCTTCTGGTGACGTGCTGACGGCAGAAACCGTGCCGACACTCGATGGCGCTGATGCCGATGAAGCGGCGCTTGAACAGAGCGCCAAATCCGCACCAATGCTTGATAAAGCCGTTGAAACTGCAGCGGCACACGATGAGGTGGCTGCCAATGCATCGGTTTCAGTGCGGGAGGATAAATCTGAGCTTGAGAACGTGCCTCGACCAGAAGCGGAGATTTGAGGGGCGCAAAAAAATAGCGCTGTTCTGCAGGCGTGGATATAACCGGATGAGCGTCCGCGAACCCAAGCCCTCCCCACAGTGGGGAGGGCGGCGCGAACGCGCCGGGAGAGGTCCAAAACGCCATATCCCCAGTCGTTTTGAACACAGCAAAAAAAATCCCCCGAGGATTCGGGGGATTTATTAAGCAGTGAAGCGATGATTACGGCAGGAGATGGGATGCACCCGGGAGGCTCTGACCGTTGACAACGGGACCGACAGGCACAACGGGAGGCGCGAAGGACGGAATATTGCCCGTGGCCAGGACCATATTGATGGTCTGCGTGGATACCCAGATGAGGAACCCGACGGAGAGCGAAGTCGCGATGGCTTCGAAGATCGTTTCGTGGATCTTATCGTGGCATTTCTCAGCAACGCCGCTGTCGAAGTTGTTGAGCATGGCCTTTTTGAGCTTTTCGGGGACGGTGATGTCCGTGAGGCTCGGTGCGGGGCAGGCGATGAGCGGCCAGGTGATGTTGGGCATCGGAGGCGCGACAGGGCCGGGGAATGCGGCAAATGCGGGATACCACGGGAAGCCGGGTACCATCACGCTGTCAATATAATTCTTGAGGCATTCATTGACACCTTTGCCGACGGCATCGCGCCATTTGGTGTAGTGTTTGCCCGTGGCAAGCTCAAGGTGACCGGGATAAGTCTGATAGAGCTGGAAGAAATCTGTCTGGGTGCCAAGGCAGCCTTTGGAACCGACGACGCAGGGGCCGTTGACCTTGAGGTTGCTGAACGTGAGCGTGAGACGCCAGATGTTGAAGGCATAAGAAACGGCATCAATCTGCGTGCTGATGAACTTCTTATAAGCCTTGGTCATCTCGTTCGCCGTATCGAAATGATACTTGTGATTATCCTGAGTGGCAAAGTAGGTGATGATGCCATCTGCTGCGGGATAACCTTGTCCCCATTTGTCGGAGCCGACTCCGTCCTGATAGTTTTTGGCGCTATCAGAGCCATCGGCGGAGGGAGACTTCCAACTGTCATTAGGCGGCATCTTGTGCTGCTTGGTAGCCACAGATAAATCGGCCAATACTTTGATAAATGTAACGTTCGCCATGGTATCTCCTTTCGCGAAGCAGGTCTTTACAACACACAAAAATACACCAATTATAGTTTATATGCAAATCTAACTCCCGTCTATGACTTTTCCCTTTGACGTGCATTTTTTGCGGTCATGCTGAAATGCCTTTTGTCTGGCAGGCATAAGACTGGGGACGAAATACCTCATGTCTGGCGGGAAATCTTTCGCCGTATGCCGTCAGGCATAGGCGAAAGCAGACGGCGTATCGAAGATAGCCGGCTCGCTTCCCTAAAAAAACATCTCATATTACCGCAGGCATACGGCATAGACAATAGACGATAGGCGCATTTTCGCGTATGTTACGCGCGTATGATCAGGCGAGATCTCGCCTGTGCCAAGGGGAAAAGGATGACAGGACAGCTCTCATATTCGGTTGGCGAGATCGTCGAGTTCGCTGACAAAGCCAAATTTCATCTGGGACTCGTCGTTTCGGTGGATGAGAAGACGGCAAAGGCTAAAGTGGTCAATGTTTCGGGACGCGAGCTCGTGCTTCCGCCCAAGCAGATTTTGCATGCGCTTGGGGCGCGTATCGGGATTCAGCTGCCGATAAGCAATATTCAGAATGAGCTTTCTTCGCTGGATCAGCGCGCATCACAGTTCGTTTCGCAGTGCGACGTGGAGGCGTTATGGATGCTCGTCGGTCAGGATTATGAGGAGATATCGGTCGATGAGTTGACGGCTTATGCGTTCGATTCCCCTGATGCCGTCCGGAAGCTCGCGATGATCCGGGCGCTTCGCGAAGACAAGGTGTTTTTCAAGTCGCTTTCGCCGCAGATATATGCGCCGCGGCCTGAAAACGTCATCCGTGATCTCCAGAAGCAGCTCGCGCTCAAGGCGCAGAAAGAGGCGTATCGCGCGCGCTTTGTCGAAGATGCCGCGAGCCTGCTTCGGATGGGCGAGTCGGAGCGCAGGCAGGCGTTTGAGGATGGCGTGCTGCCGTCGGCAGATGTCCTGGATGCTTGGAAATGCGTCGAGCAGTATGCCGTTCTGGGCAGCGAGGCAGAGGATAAGGCTGAGGCTGAACTGCTCTTGGAACGCTTGCAGAAGCGTCTTGACCGAGGCTTTGCGGGCACGGCGCATCTTCGGGCGCGCGCATTTTTGCGCGAAAGCGGCTATTGGACGCCGGGCACGAATGTCGCGCTCTTGAAATATGAGATCCCTGTTGAGTTCTCTGCGGATGCGGAAGCGGAGGCATTCCGGATCTATCAGCAGCTGCCCGGAGAGGCGGGCAGGACGGATCTGACGCATCTCGAATTGTTCTCTATCGACGATGCGGATACGCTCGATATTGACGATGCGCTTTCGATCGAACGGCTTGAGGACGGGGCGCTTCGGCTCGGCGTGCATATCGCGGCACCGGCATCGGCGATCGGGTTTGGCGGGGCGCTCGAACATGAGGCGCGATGCCGTGCGACATCGATCTATTTGCCCGAACAGCGCATCCCGATGATTCCGGCGATATTGAGCGAGAATGCGCTCAGCCTGATGCCGATGCAGCGGCGGAATGCCCTGTCTTTCATGATCACATTCGATGCCGACTTTAATATCACGCATCAGGAAATACTGCCTTCTGTCGTGTGTTCGCACCACCGTCTGTCGTATGAAGCCGTCGAGAATATGCTTGAAACGGGCGAAGATGCGCTGTCGGATGAGATCCGTCTGATTCAGGAGATCGCGGAGTTTTCGGCGGCCAACCGGCGGTCGCATGGGGCGGTCGATATCGACATTCCGGAGTACAAGATCGGCCTGGATCAGGCATCAGGGCTGTATAAACTGTATCCGATCGACACGTCGATGATGAGCCGCCAGCTTGTGTCTGAGTGCATGATTTTGGCGAATGCGCTGGCGGCAGAATTCTGCGATGCGCACGATATCCCGGCAGTCTATCGCATCCAGCCGCCGCCGGCGAACATGCCGAGACAGGAAACGCTTGACGAGCTTCCGAATGACTTGATCCGCGCGTATGCGGTGCGCCGTTGCATGATGCCTGCGGCGGCCTCCTTGACACCGGGGCTGCATGCGGGGCTTGGGTTAGACAAATACCTTCAGGCGACAAGCCCGCTCAGGCGTTATGCGGATCTGCTCTGCCACTATCAGCTTGAGCATTACTTCGTGCATCATGCGCCCAGATTTGATGCGGAGATGTTCAACACGATCCTTGCGGAGACGGATTTGGGGCTTTCGCATGCCAAGTCTGCGTCGCACGAGGCTTATCAGACGGCGACGCTTGCCTATTTGAAGCAGCTCGGCAACACGCCGCTTGAGGCGATCGTGCTCCAGTATATGACGGATCGCGGGGATGTCGCGCAGGTCGTGCTTGTGGAGACGCAGCTGCGGGCTACGGTCGCGACAAAGACACGGCTCCCGATCGGCACGATATGCACGGTCTGTATCGACAATGTGCGTCCCGAAGAAGGGGCGCTTCTCTTGCAATTTATTGATGTCGCAACGCCATGAGAGTTCGTTTGTTCTGTGCCGTCATGGCCATGTTTTGTGTGTTTGCCGCCTGCAATCGCGGCGGCGCGGAGAGCGGCCGGTCATTGACTGGAGCCGTGGATCCTGCCTTTGTGCCCGAGAACACGCCGGCTTCGGCTGCCGCTGCGCTCGTCGAAGCCGAAAAGCTCTGCGCTCAAAACCGGCATCGTGATGCCAGGCTGGTGCTTTACAATGCGATGCTTGTTCACGGCGATTCGGCAGAGCTTGAGCATGCTTATGAATTCGCGATCATGAGTGATCCCAATCTGACGGCCATGCCCGTACAGATGATCGTCGGCGAAGATCTGACACAGCTCAAGAAAATCGGTGGCGGCAGCTCGCTGGTCTATAAGTTTTTGAAAGACAAGGAAACGGTCGCCGCATTCAAGCCTTTTCAGAAGCGATATCAGTCGAATTATCGTGCAGAAGTCGCGGCATACCGCCTGTGCCCGATGATCAAGTGCGGCTTCGATGTGCCCGTCAATATCCCGGTGTATTTCGATTTTGATGACTTTTCGCGGCTCTATGCGCGTCATTCCAAGAACCCGCAGAAAGAGTTTAAAGAGATCATCCCCACGCGTCGGAGCGATGGCTCGTATGTCGTCGAGGGGACGCGAAAGGACTGGGTGCCGGATTTTGCCGATTTCCCCATAGAATTTTCGGATATCTGGACACCGTGGCTTAACCCGGGGGTGAGCCGCGAAGCCCTCAAAACACAGGCTGTGACGCTGCTGCCTGAATTCGAGAGGCGCCATGCTTCGGGTCAGAAGCTCGTCTCAAGGCTCGAACCGCATCTGAAAGGGCTCACGCTTTATGCGCTGGCGCGGCAGATTTCGAATCTGATCGTCTTCGATTTTTTGATCAACAACTGGGATCGGTTCAGCGGGTCTGCGAAGCTGTATGGCGTGAACTGCCAGATATCTCACGGGCGTTTCATGTCGATCGATAACGGCGCTTCTTTTTCGCCCAGTCCCAAGGAAAAGCCGGAGAAGACTCTGCACGAGATCACGCGTTTTTCGCGGCTGACATACGAGGCGATCAAGAATCTGGATGCGCAGGATATGTATGCCTATCTGTTTCCTAATCCGTCGCAGTTTGAGCGAGCAAAGTTCGAGATGTTCCAGGCACAGCGCAAGAAATATTTGGAATATGTGGAATCCTGTATCGCCGCAAATGGCGAATCTGAAACGTTCTTCTTTGAGTGAGCTATGAATGAAACCTTGCCTGGCCTGATGCCGGTGCTGTATGTCTTTTGTACGCTGTTTGCCGCGTGCCTGGGATCCTTTTCGAATGTGGTGATCTACCGCGTTCCAAACCATCTGTCGATTGCATGGCCGCCGAGCCATTGTCCGAAGTGTGACGCGAAGATCAAGCCGTATGACAATATCCCGGTGCTGTCGTGGCTGATCCTTCGCGGCAAGTGCCGCAGCTGCAAAGCGCCGATATCGCCGCAGTATGTGATCATCGAGGCAGTCTGTGCGATGTTCGGCTTCTTTTTGTGCCGTCAGATTTTTGAGCCGAATCTTGCGTATCTGCTTATGGACGGCGTGTTCTGGCGGCTTTTGGTATTGTTTGCGTCGATGTCGATCTTTCTGGTGGGGTCGCTGGCGCTTGCGGTGATGGACTTCAAGACGACGGAACTGCCGCCTGAAGTCGCGTTGCCGATCGGGGCGATCGGTCTTCTCACGGCCTTTGTGATTCCCGAAAGCTGGCCTTACAGCGCGGTGCTTGGAAACGTCTCCGGGATGGATGCCGTGCTTGGTGCGCTGATCGGCGGCGGCATCGTCGTCTCGATTATCGGGCTTTATTACCTTCTGACGAAGCGCATCGGTATGGGTGGCGGCGATATCTGGATGATGGTCATGGTCGGGGCTTGCCTGGGCTGGGAGTGCCTGCCCTTTATCTTTTTGGCTGCCAGTCTGCAGGGGATTGTCGCGGCCGTGATTGCGATCGCACTCGGTAAGAAACAGCAGACCAAAGATCAGCAGGGGCTTTTTAGAAACGAAGTCGTGGCAGAAGTCGAAGCCGAACTCTTGAAAAAAGATCGCGCCGAGCCCCAGGCGGCTCCGGCCTCAGAAACCGCTGAGCCCCAGGCGGCTCCGGCCTCAGAA
>JAFZFY010000187.1 GCA_017555665.1 Pseudomonadota bacterium
AGCCTTCGGCATGCGCATACGTCGCGCGTGGGCGCGGCTATCGTTGCCGCGATACGCCGCGCCCGCTTCATTTTGTGATGCGAGGGCTTTTGGGGCTTGCCTGGTGCAGGCGTGGCACCCGCTGGGCGATGTATCATCGCCCTTGCCAGGTTGTGCAGCCCGAAGGCGCGTCGCTGTTCAGGTTTTAATCAGCCATTATTTATAGAGTGTGTTCAATGAACCAGGTCAAATCCATGATACCAATCCATCGAGAAATGCTCATTCAGTCGCGCCGTGTCGTGCTCAAGATCGGCAGCGCGGTGCTCACGCGATCGTCAGACAAGTCGCTTGACCGCGGGGTGTTCTGCCGTCTGATCGAGGTCGTCGCCAAGCTTCGCGCCGAGGGGCGCGATGTCGTCATCGTGACGAGCGGCGCGGTCGCGCTCGGGCGGAGCCTGATGGGCTGCGAGCGTCCTGATCGTCAGAAGTCTTTGCCGACCCTGCAGGCGCTTGCCGCGATCGGTCAGTCCCTGTTGATGGACTATTACGAGCAGGAGCTTCGCCATTACGGGCTGCGTTGTGCGCAGATCCTGTTGACACGGGCCGATCTCGAAGACCGCACGCGCTTTTCCAACGCCCGGCGATCGCTTGAGACGCTGCTCGAAATGGGCGTGATTCCTGTCATCAATGAGAACGACGCGGTGACTTGTGACCAGATACGTTTTGGGGATAACGACACGTTATCGGCGCGTGTGGCGGTGCTCAGCCGCGCGGATCTGCTCATTATCATGAGCGATATCGATGCCGTATATACGGGCAACCCGAAGACGGATGAGCGCGCCGTAAGGATCGACGCGATGGATGCGTTTGACCCGAGGCTTGATGCATACGCCGGGGAGAGCAGCGGCGATGTCGGCACGGGGGGCATGATCACCAAGATATCTGCCGCCAGAATGGCTGCCAAGATGGGCATATCCACGCTCGTGATCTATGGCAAGCGGCCGAAGCATGTCCTTCAGGTGCTTGAAGGCAAGGGAATCGGGACGCTTCTTTATGCCTCCGAGCACCGTCAGACGCTGCACAAGGTCTGGCTGGAGTCGCTTCTGGTCAAAGGGCGCATCCTCTGTGATGACGGCGCGCGCGAAGCGATCGTCTGCCAGGGGAGAAGCCTTTTGCCCAAGGGTATTGTCGATGTCACGGGCCGGTTCCTGGAAGGGGAGTGTGTGGAACTCGCTGCGCGAAGTGGCGAAGTCTTTGCCAAGGGGTTGGCGCTGTATGATGACGGCGATATGCGCAAGATTGCCGGGCATCATTCGAGCGAGATCGAGCAGATTCTGGGGTTTCACGTGTCGGATGTGATGGTGCATCGCGATGACCTTGTGCTTGTCTGATTTGGCAATGCAGGTGTCTGCGGGGTAACGGATTGGATGCGTCGTGGTCGGCCGTGTTGATTTTGTTTGACAACGGTCAGTGTTTCGGCTAGAAGCGCACTCCGTTGTCGGGGCGTAGCGCAGCCTGGTAGCGCGCTTGCATGGGGTGCAAGAGGTCGCAAGTTCAAATCCTGTCGCCCCGATTTCTTTGATTTCTAAACTGTTTTTTATCGGGGCGTAGCGCAGCCTGGTAGCGCGCTTGCATGGGGTGCAAGAGGTCGCAAGTTCAAATCCTGTCGCCCCGATTTCAGCCTGAAGCGGTGTATGTCGTTTCAGGCTTTTTTTTGCTCTGTTCAAAGCCGCTTTCGAGGCATCCTTTCTGTTTGGAGAGGGATGTGGGGTCGTCGGCGCTCATGCGTTTCGTGTTGTCTGGGGCGTGATGGCCACGCCTGTAGAACAGAGCTTTTGTTCGGGAAACGGGGAATTGCAATTTGCGACAGGCTTATTTTGTGTTTTTTTAGAAATACGGTTAAAACGGACGCGGCGTGGCTTGCGCCGTGTGAGTTAGAACAAGGAGATGGTTGATATGCGTTATCTGGGATTGGGAACAGTAGCTTTGCTTGCGGCCGGTCTTTTGGGATGTGGCTCCGTCGTCATTGGGGAGAATCAGAATGCCACAAGCGAAAGCGTTGAGCGTGCACCTGCGAAGCAGGATTCGGTGGACTGCGATGCCTATATGCAGCAGATCGCGGATGAGTGTTTTAAGGTGACGGCGTTCGAGGAAGACGGTAAGACGCCGTTGCATATGTTCGACGAGGCAGGTGCTGACCTCGGCGAGGTGGATCAGGCATGGGCGGCAGGCTACTGCGAATGTTATGCGCAGCTCGCGTTCCAGACGTTTGGTTGCACGACAGTGCTTGAACACAACAAGCTGGATGATGCGGCATACGAGGCGGCATACGAGCCGATTCGCCTGGCATGTTCGTCAGAAGAGGCACCCGAAGGCGGCGAGGGCGCGTCTGATGGCGGCGATGCGCCGGCAGAAGCCGCGCCAGCCGAGGCGGAAGCCGCGCCAGCCGAGGCTGAAGCGGCGGATCGTGCCGCCGAAGGCAACTGATTGCGTGTCATGGGGCTCGCGTGTCCGTGCGTGGGCTTTTTTTGAGTATTGAAAGGAGCGGGGATGTCCGGCTCGAAGCGGATTTTTGATGAACTTGTGCGCTGTATGCCGGAGGATGCGCGGATCGAGGACGTGTCGATCGGCATTTTTTGGACGTATGTGCGGACGCAGTACGGGAGCAGCCTTTCGGCGACGGCGCATCGGTGGTGTGAGGATCCGCCGGGTGCGTTGATCCCGCAGGCAGGCAGTTTGTGCGGCATGCGCGTGCGAGAGATCGTGCCGCTCTATGAGAGCGCGTCGTTGAGCGCGCGTGCGCTAGCGAATGCGGCGGTGGGGGCTTGCTTTGATGCGGCTGATATGACTGGCGAGCGTTATGCGGGGCGCGCCCAGGAGCTTCTGGCTCAGGTGTGCGAAACGCGTGGAAGCGGGCTGCGGATCGCCTTGGTCGGGCATTTTCATTTTGCAGATCAGCTTGCGCAGCTCGGGCATCAGCTTGATATTTTTGAGCTTGAGGGGCGTTGCGAGCCAGGCGATATCCCGTGTACGCGATTCCCGGAGTTTTTGCCGCTCGCGGATATCGTCGTGATGACATCCTCGACGATCCTGACGCATGCGGCCGAGGCGATCGTGGGATACAGCCGCCCGGATGCTTACCGTATGATTGTGGGCCCGACAGTGCCGCTTCACCCGGTGCTGTGGTCGTTTGGATTCGACGCGGTGTGCGGCAATGTGATTCATGATGACGCGCAGGTGAGCCGCGCAGTGCGCGAGGGCGGCAATCACAGGCAACTGACGGGATGTGCCAAGTATAATTTTTTAACGCCATTGGGACGAAACTGAGACATGGAAAAGAAAGCAGAGATAGCGATCATCGGTGGCAGCGGCCTGAGCGAGATCGAGGGCATGCATGTGCTTGAGGAAGTGGAGATCGATACGCCGTTTGGGCATCCGAGCGACCGGATCACGATTGCGGAGTATTCGGGACGGCGCGTGGCATTTCTGCCGAGACACGGTCACGGGCACCGCATTCCGCCGACGTATGTGCCGTATGCGGCGAACATCTGGGCGCTGAAAAAGCTGGGCGTGTTCTGGGTGATCACGTTTTCTGCGGTCGGCAGCCTGAACGAGAAAATTGCGCCGGAGCATTTCTGCATTCCGGATCAGGTCATCGACAGGACGCGGCACCGCAAGGACAGCTTCTTTGATGAGATCGTGGCGCATGTGTCGTTCGCATACCCGTTTAACGCGCAGCTGCGCAGAGTCCTGGTGGATGCCTGCCGTGCCGAAGGCGTGACGACGCATGATGGCGGCACGTATGTGTGTATGGAGGGGCCTGCATTTTCGACAAAAGCCGAGAGCGAGCTGTATCGTTCGTGGCATGCGGATCTCGTGGGGATGACGGCGCTCCCGGAGGCGAAACTGGCTATGGAAGCCGAGATGGCGTATGCCTCTGTCTGTCAGGCCACGGATTATGACTGCTGGCTTGATCAGGCCGTGACCGTGGATGAAGTGATCGCGCACATGCGCAATAATGTGGCGAATGTGCATCGCGTGATTCAGCGTGTGATCCCGATGGTGCCGCTTGGAACGGAGCATGAGAACCCGGCATCCTCGGCACTGGCGTGCGCGCTGACGACGGATGTTCGGTGCATGGATGGGCGTTATCGCGAGAAGTACGAGCTTCTGCTTGGCAAATATGTGGATTTTGAAGGTCATCGAAGATAGCGCCTATGCCTGACAGCAGAGAGGCGGCAGCGCTTGCGCGTGAGCCGCTTGTGATACCGGAAGTGGAGTCGAGCTATGCGCGCCGTCCGGCGCGGTGGCGCGACGTGACAGAGGCGGAGTGGCGCTCCTATGCTTGGCAGTGGCAGAACCGATTGTTGCGCGTTTCAGATCTTGCGGATGTGCTTGATCTGACATCGGAGGAGCAGTCGGCATGCATGCGTGTGTCGAGCCATTTTTCGGCGTCCGTGAGCCCGCATTATGCGGCGCTTGTGCGCCGTGAATGCGGGGCATCGTGTCCCGTGCGTCGGCAGGCGGTGCCGTCTATGGCGGAGTTTGAGTGCCGTGAAGGTCTGATGAGCGATCCGCTTGGGGAGTATCGGCATGCGATATCAGGGTGTTCGACGCGCCGTTATCCAGACCGTGCGCTGATCTATGCGACACATGAGTGTGCGATGCGTTGTCGGCATTGTACACGGCGGAGCCGCGTGGGTTTGATGGAGCAGATTACGCGCGAATCATTGGAAACAGCGGTCTGCGGCGTGATCGAGGATACGCGCATTCGCGATGTGCTGATTTCAGGCGGCGATCCGATGAGCCTCGACAACGGCACGCTGGCTTGGCTTCTGGAACGCTTGCGGGCATGCAGCCATATCGATGTGATCAGGCTTTGCACGCGTATGATATGCACGCTTCCGCAGCGTTTTTTTGACCGAGAGCTTCTCGATATCCTTCAGCGATATGCGCCGCTGTATGTGAACACGCAGTTCAATCACCCATACGAGGCGACGGCAGAGGCGGCGGAAGCGATGGCATTGCTTCGCTCGGCAGGCTGTATTTTGGGCAATCAGAGTGTTTTGCTTCGCGGCATCAATGATGACGCGAGCGTATTGGAGCCGCTTTATCGCTGGTTGCTGCGGTGCGGCTGTCGTCCGTATTATCTTTTTTTATGCGATGTGGCCCAGGGTACGGATCATTTCCGTACCCCGATATCATCCGGGCTTGACGTGATGCGCGGTCTGAGGGGGCGACTTTCTGGGCTTGGCATCCCGCACTATGTGATCGATCTGCCCGACGGATACGGCAAGGTGGATCTGTGCCCGGACAGCATTTTGCGCTGTGGCGCGGACGGTCGGATGGTCTTTCGCAACTGGTATGGGGCTGAGGTCGCCTATACGGATGTCGCGTTGAGCGAGACGAGCAAGTGAATGGTGATCATGAAGAAACTGATCGTGATTGGATTGGCCGTGCTGGCTGTTGGTGTAGGGATTCTTGTGTTCGGGGGCGTATTGAAGCGTCCGCACACGGTGTCTGATTTTTCCGTTTATCCGTGTGCCTACAGCGGGGCAGATCGCATCGTGATCAAGCAGTCTGGGCGTGAGACGGAGCTTTCGCGCGAAAGCGGGGAGTGGCGTCTGTTGAAGCCTGTTGATGAGGCGGTCGATATGGATGCCGGGGTTGCGCTGAACAACTTCATGTTCTCGAAACTGTTTGTCGATCGCCATGAGACGGTGACGGATGAGAGCTGGGGGGCGTATGCGGGGGAGGTTTCGACGCATGTCGGGTTTTACAAAGGCGGTGCAGAACTCTGCAGCTTTGAGCTGGGTTCGGGTGAGAAGACAGGGGATGTGGATTCGGAGCGTCGTTGGGTTCGCAGCGGGGGCGATGCGTACCGTGCGTATGTGCATTTGCTCGATTTTGGGCGCGTGTTTGAGCAGCCGACGGCCGGGTGGCGTGACCGTCGCTGGCTGAAACTGCCGACTTCGGCAATCGATGTCCTTGAGGTGTCGAGCGCGGGCGAGCGTTACGTTGCCGATCGCGGCGGTGTGCGGAGTGCAGAAAATCCGCAGGGATGGCGTCTGGCATCGGCGTGGCGTGACGGTGAAATGGATGTGTCTGGATTTGTGCTGGACGAGCGCCGTATCGCGACGATCGTCGATCTGGTCACGCCCTTGATGGTCGATGACTGGGTGGATGATCTGAGCGATCAGGGGGAAGTCAATTACGGCGGTCGTCTGAAGGTGATCTCTCATGGGACGCCGTATGTGATCGAGATCGGAGACGAGGTGGATTACACGCGTCATCCGGAGCTGTCGCGCGTGGGTGCAGGCGGCCGTTATATCCGCTTGGAGGGAGATCAGCGCGTTGGGATCGTGAGCCGTCAGCGCGTGATGGGGCTGTTTCCGGGGCTGGACGAGATGCGGTCTAAGCAGGTGTGGTCTGTCGACACGCAGCGTCTTGCGGGGATTGAGGTGCATACGGATATCGCGTGCCAGCGGTATATGCCATCGGGACGGGATGTGTGGTCTGTGTATGGCTGTGCCGGCGAAGGCGAGGCATCGCCGCGTCCGATCAGCGCGCAGGCGCTTGGCACGTATGCGAAGGTGCTGACATCCCTGAAAGCGGTTCGTTATGTGACATCTGAGGAACGCGAGCGCGTTGGGCAGGCGCTTGCGGGGGGATCCTGGCGCGTCATGCTTTACATGGATGACATGAGCGAGGCGGATTACGAGCTTGTCTTGAGCGAGTCATACGAGAAGATGTATCGCTATGCGCGCGTGATCACGCGCGGCGCTGGGGGCTTGGAGCGTGTGGGGCCGATATTCGTGATCACGGAGGGTATTGCGCATCTTCTTCTTGAAGATTTGGGCGTGACAAAATAGTGCAACGTCATAAAGTTGCGATAAAGATGTGTTTTGTGTTATGGTAGAACGGCGTGTAGCTTAAAAGCATGGAATCATGCGGCGTACGCGGATTTTCTTAAACCGTGAAATTGAAGACATGAAACAGCCAGAACCCTTTGGAAAGTATTTATTGCTTGGTCAGGTAGCCGTTGGCGGCATGGCGGAAATCTATAAAGCGCGATATGCTGATCCGAGTATGCCGCAGATGGACATAGCGCTCAAACGCATCCTTCCATCATACACCGAGGATGAGAGCTTTGTGACGATGTTCAAGGATGAGGGCAATATCGCGATTCGCCTGAAACATCCGAACATTGTGAACGTGTATGATGTCGGAGAGGTGAACAATGACTGGTATATTGCGATGGAGTTTATTCATGGCACGGATATCAGGGTTTTGAGCGATGCGTGCGAGAAATATAACAAGCGATTTTCTCCGACGCAGGTGGCGCGAGTAGTCTGCGAGACGGCGAAAGCGTTGTATTATGCGCACAACTGCACGGCAGCCGATGGCACGCCGCTGAACATCGTGCATCGCGACTGTACGCCGCACAACATCATGGTATCGGAAGAAGGTGTTGTGAAGCTGATGGACTTCGGTATCGCGAAAGCGGCATCCCGTGCGACGAAGACGCGCGTTGGGACGGTCAAAGGCAAGAGCAGTTACATGAGCCCTGAGCAGGCGCATGGCAAGCAGCTTGACGGCCGCAGCGATATGTTCACGCTTGGCACGGTCGGTTGGGAGCTTTTGACAGGCTATCGTTTGTTCAAGGCGAGCAGCGATTTTGAGATATTGACGAAGGTGTTGAAATCGGAGATTCCGCATCCGTCGGATATCGATTCGAATATCCCGCGCGAGCTTGGCGATATCATGATGAAGACGCTGGAGCGCAACCGCGATATGCGCTACGAGCATTGCGGCGAGCTGGCGGATACGTTGGAAAACTGGATCAACATGAATGGCGACGGTTCGGATCGTCAGCTTGGCAATATGGTGCTTTGCCTGATGAACCGTAAGGGTCATTCATCTGTCGAACTTCCGAATTACACGCCTGGATACTCGCTTTATGATTGCGAAGACGGCCAGTTTACGCGGAAAGCAGGAGCGGCGGGTATGCCATCTTCCCCGGCGGCTCCGGCGCAGCCAGCGCCGTCTCCCGCGCAGAGCGGTGGTTTTGTCGGTGGTATGAACAGCTCGCCGATGAATCCGGCGGTATCCCCCGGGATGCCTCAGCCCGGATTTGGCACCGCGCCAGGATTTCCGTCGGCACCAGGATTCCCCGATCCGAATGCAGCCTTGGGCGCCAATAACCCGCCTCCGAAAGTGCCTGTCGGATACTTTATTTTGTTTGTGGTGCTGTTGTGCATCTCGGTGGGTGCGATCATCGGTGGCGTGAAGATCATGACGGGGGAAGCTCCGGAAACACCGACATTTGTTGCACCTGAGGCGCATCTCAGCTTTAAGACGCGCCCGACAGATGCCATTGTGTATTTGAACGATAAGCCCGTTCTGGACTCGGATGATAAGCCGAAGCGGACACCGATTTATGCGCATAAGGCGCGTCTGGGCGATAAATTCACGATCCGCTTTGAAAAAGACGGTTATGAGCCTGTCACGATAGAACGTCATGCGGTTCTGCTTGAACAGGATATCGAAGTCGAGATGGTCAGCGAAGCAGATGCAAGAGCAGCCAAGATGGATTATGTTCCCGAATATAAGATCACGACAGATCCGAGCGGTCTGGCTGTGACCGTGAACGGCGAATCCCTTGGCAAGAGCCCGGTCATCGTGAGCGATGCGAAATTCGGTTCAGAGCTGAAGATCGAAGTGGCTGGCGACAGCGATTACGAGGGGACGAGCCAGGTTGTGGTCGTTGCACGCGGCAGTGATCAGACCAACATCGTGCTTGAGCGCATTGAGAAGAAAGCGGCACGCGGTGGCGGCGGCGGTTCGGCTGCTCGCCCGAAACAGCCTAAAGCACCAGCAGCTGCGGCATCGGCAGGCAGCGGTTACGGTACCATCACGGTTAAGGCGACACCGTGGGCAACGGTTTCCATCGATTCTCAACGTATCGGCAATACCCCGATCAATGGCAGGAAAGTCAAGGCTGGTTCGCATAAGATCGATATGCGTCTGCCGCCTAAGAATTTGTCCGTTTCTAAGACTGTGACCGTGAAATCAGATCAGGATGTCAGTGTCGGATACAACTTCAACACAGGCAAGTGGATGTGATCTGAAATCCATCGTGCTTCCCATCATTCTGGCCGGCGTGATCATCGCGATCATGCTGGTCATGGGGCAAAATGCAGCCCCGTATTCAAGCCCTCTGCGGTCTGTTGAGCCGACAGAGGGTTATTATTATCGTCTGGAATGTGTCGTGACTGACATGGATCATAGCCGTTTGCGGCTATGTGATGGCGATAAATGTCTGGATGCCTCCGCACCGCCAGAGATATGGTCGCGCCTTCGGCCTGGTTCGCAGGTCATCGCATCTGGCGTGTTTCGAGAGGGGCATTTTCAGATCGCGTCCATTTTGACGCGATGTTCGCATGAGAAGGGGCCATGACTTCTTTTTTGTACGCACATGGCGAGCTGTTTTTTTGTCTGTGCGGCTTTGCCTGGTTGGTCAGATGCCGATTGGGGTGGCGCGGCCTTTTGAGTTTTGGCGGTTATCTGTTGTTTGTGCTCATTTGTCGGGATGCGCATGAGACAGGAATCGTGGGGACACACGCCTTGTCTATGGCACATATCCTGTTTTCGTGGGCTGGCAAAACAGCGGCCGTCATGGCTGTTTGCACTTGGCTATGCGAGGGCTGGACGGGGTGCAGGCAGCTCGTAAGGACGGCGGCGGTCTGTATTTCAGGTGCCATTGTGCTTGGGATGATCTGGGCGTTTGATGCCCCCGGTTGGGGCGCACTGTGGCAGTGGGACAGCGTGGAGACGTTTTCGCTGGGGCTGTGGATCGCGCTTTGGGCGTGGCAGAAACAGCCGGGCGATCTGTGGGGGCTCGTGACCTTGTTTTGCCTGAGCTGCGAAATGCTCGGCATATACGGCGGCTTGTCGGATCTGTCGCGCCATAGCTATGGCTATGGCGATGGTGCGCTAATAAGCGCGAGTGGCTGGATGTGCTGGCTCGTGTGGTGTGGCGTGTGTGCGCTTGGCGGGCATCGCGTGTCGAGCGTTTCAGGCATTCGTATGCGCACATGTGCATGCGCGCTTGCCGGTATCATGGGACTCGCTTTGTGTGGGATCGCGTTGCATCCGATGGCGATGTGCCTCGGCATTGGGGGAATCTGGGCACTTCTGAATACCGAAAGGCGTGTCAGCTCGCTGTGCCTTGTGTCGGCAGGGCTGATCCTTTTGTGCGTGTGTTCTATGGATTCGGAGCCTGGCGTGATGGTCACGGCATCGCTGGACGCGGTGGATGGCTGGCGTCTTGTGGGCATTGCGCCGAGTGCAGGCGATGTCGGGGATCGTTTGAATCTCACGGCATATCTTGTGAGCCCGAAGGGGCATGAATTTGAGCTCGTGTTCGAGACTTGGGACGGGCAACCGCTCATGCCTTTGGGATATGCGGATATCTGGCCTGAGTTCGTGCGCGTGTATGGCGGCACTTATCGGGCGACGAAGGGCGTGGATATGCTCGTCAGGCAGATCGCGTTATGGCGCGTCCTTGAGCTGATCTTGCTTGTCCTCTGTGGGATTGGCGCGTGCCTGAGTGTAAAAAAATGTCGCGCAGAGGCAGAAGAGGACGCTTGCGAGGAGCACGAGCGCCGTGAGCGGCAGAAATGGTGAGGCATCAATCTGGATCGCGTGTGTAGCATGGATGCCCAGCAGATAGGCGGTCAGGATCCAGGGAAGCGATATGACGAAGAGCAGCGCGAGCTTTTTATGTGAGGAAAAGCGAAGTATGCGAGGCTGCAGCATCGTGAACGTCGTGAGTGAAAAGACGAGCGTGAACAGCGTCATGATGCCGATCATTTGCAGAAAGCATGCGTCATTTTGAAAGCGCATGATGCCGATCAGATTCCAGAGCGCGATGAGGAGTGCCGAGGTGAGGGTGCAGACGGCTGCTTGTGCGACGCACCACTGCGTCAGTCGGTTCTGTGCCTGAAAGAAGTCGCATCGATCCCGGCCGGCATGCACGAGCAGGAGCATTTGGGCATAGTCTGTGATGAGTATGCCGAGCCAGCCCGTATTGATCCAGCCATGAGGCGTGTCGAGTTCTCCCGAAAAGGAGACGGCGATACAGAACATGGCAAAGCCGAAAAGCCCGACAAGGCAGTCCATGCGCCTGGACCAGAGCACAGCAAACTGGAGCGTGAGCATGGGCATGCTGAATGGGCAGGGGATATGGCTCATGTTCGGATCGTGACAGGCGTGAGGATATCGGAGAGATGTTGTCGGCAGAGGTCGTGACCGGTGACAAAGACAGGCGTGTTACGGTCGATTTTATCGCGTAAGATCGAGGAAAATCGGCGAATTTTGTCTATATCGAGCGTCTGGAGCGGTTCGTCAAACAGGGCGATATCGGCGGGGATAAGGCACGTCATCGCGAGCAGGAGCCATTTTTTTTGTCCTTTTGAGAGCTCGTTTGGTGTGCGCGAAGTCTGAGCGATCTGAAAGTCATCGCAGACTCGGGAGATGTCGTCGTCGGTCAGTCTGTACTGGGCCTTGATCCAGTTGAGGTGCTTCTGTATCGAGAAATCGTTGAAGAGGAGGTTTTCGGAGTGGCAGAACGCGGCGGTGTAATGCGCGCATCCGTTGAGCGAGATCGTACCATGCAGGGGGAAGAGCTGATGCGCGATGAGGCGGAGGAGCGTTGTTTTTCCGAAGCCGTTTGGCGCCGTCCAGAGCGAGTGATCGGGGCACTGCATGTTGATATCCCTGAGGCACGGCTGGGCATCGTATTGGAAAGAGAGGTGATGGAGTGCGAGCATGGGGCGTTGCGGGGCGGCGCCCCGCAGAGGGGGGAGCGGCGTATTTGCTTGCAAATAGCCGCGCGGGGGGAGTCTTCCCCCCGCATGTTATCCGGAAATTTTGCTCGGAGTGAGCGCTAGACCGGCGTGATATCGGAGCTGCAGGTAATCGTCGCTGAGCGCGAATGCGATGAGTTTTGGAAGCCTTTTGGAGAGTTTGAAGCGAGCCGCGAGGTATTCCGTGGAGGTCTTGTTCGGGTTCCATCCTTCGGCCTGAAGGATGGCGGGGATGGATGCGGCGAGTGAACCTGAGAAGAGCAAGCCGGCGCGGTCTGCGGTGGCGTAGAGGCCTTCGAGCCATTTGGGGGCGACCGTGATCGGGATGTTTTCGGGGCCGATCTCGTCGATGAATCTTGCGACATCTCTGCGGATGCCGCTTCGGAATGGATGTTTGTTGATGCGCTCGGAGGCTTCGATCGTGTAGGCGTTCCGTTCGGTGATGCCCTGTCCTTTTGTGACGAGGTAATAGATGCCGTCGAGGAGTCTCCAGACTTCGCGTGGGTCGAAGAACGCGAGTTTTGAGATGCCCGTCCAGAGGAGTCCGCTGGCGTAACCCGCCCAGTGTCTCTGCATTTCGGGCTTCATGGTTTCCCAGATTTCGAGGGAGATCCAGTAGGCTTCGGGATCGTCGAGGACGGTCGGGACTGGGGTGTCATCATGTGAATTGAAGCCTTTGATGTTTGAGATGCCAAAGGCAGAAGCGCACATGGAGAAGATGTTCTGGATATAGGGGACTTTGATTTTGTCGCCGCCGAGTGTCGGGCGTTTTGGCACATTGTCGCGAAGGCAGTCGTTGAGGAGCGGCATGGCTTCGTGGAGCATGGTCTGGACGGGTCTGAGATTCGGGTGCGAGAGATATTTGAGGAGGATATCGTCGTTGAGAGGCCGCGAATCCATGAGTTTTGGGCGAAGATCCGTATTTTCGGAAAGGCCTTCATCCGGCAGGAATACGGCTGCGAGCTGTTTGAGAATGCGCTCGCGGTCACGCGCGTCGTTTCGCTTGCAGATCTCGAAAGCGGCGCGATAGATATCGGGCTGGAAGGGATCGTGGATGAGGAGATCGCAAAATTCGCGGTATGCGCTGTTGGACTCTCCGGGGATTCGGCATCGCGCGTATGCGCGATTCTTGACGAGCTCTTGTTCGGGTTCAGGGGAAGCGTCAAGTGCTTTGGAATAGAGCTCCTGCGCGTCTTTCCAGGCACCGAGTTCGGAGCCGAGGATCTGAGCGGCGAAGCCGAGATATTTGCGGATGAGCGAGGCATCGGAGGCGATGATCTTGCTTTGCGCGACGGCATTCTGGATGTTGACGACCATGATTTTGCGTTCTGCGGGCGTTAGGTAGAGCTTGTTGAGCCTGCCAAAGATGTATTCATCGCACGGGAAGGACTTAAAGAGCTCCCATAGGAGTTCTTCGCCTTTTTGCTGCTCGCCGAGCTTGTCGAGATAGAGGTCGCCGAGGAGGATCCAGAGCTGCAGATCTTCGTTTCGGAAAGGATAATCGATGACGCGGAGGAGGAGTTCAGCGGCGACGTTTGGATCACCGGCGATCGCATGCGCTTTTGCGAGGATGATCAGGCAGTCTCTGGACTGGATGGTTTGCTTTGCGAGGTAATCGAAGTATGCGATCATGCGCTGCGTGTCACCGCCCGGGCAGTTGAAGTGCAGTTCGAGCAGCCTGGGTTCGAGCGCGAGCTGTTCGTCGAGCGAAGGCTCATGCCTCTGGATATAGTCGTCGAGTGCGCGCCGAGCGATTTCAAATTCACCGAGTGCCTGGGCGGTTTCGGAGATATCGCAGAGGATGCTGCCCCTCGTCTGGTCGTTCTGATAGGCTTCGTTGAGCCATCTGAGGCATTCGAGGAGGTTGTTGATGCCGTTTCTGGAGATATCCGCGAGCCTGAGGCAGAGGGCTGCTTTTTCAGCATTGTCGTCGGTGTTCATGAGGTGCTGCCGGATCTGTTCGGAGAGGAAATCCCAGTCTTTTTCGCGGCCGAGATAATCGTACAGAGAAAGCCTCATGGGGTTGTTGAACGAGCACTGGAGGCATGCTTTCTGAACGCATTTGAGCGCGTCTTCGGGGCGATTGATTTTGGTGAGGACCCAAGCGCGCTGAAGCGTGACCTGAATGGCTTCCTGTTCGTTGAGGGTATTTTCCTCTTGGACATTGAGTACTTCGAGGAGATTTTCCCATTTTTCAAATTTTTCGAAGTAAGCGGCGAGGAGTTCGAGATCAGGCCGGTAAGAGATGGTTTCGCATCGGTCATCCGGGAGGAGCAAGTCTGTCGGATCGGAGATGTTGCCGTCGAGCAGTCGGGAGATGGATGCCCATCGTCTGAGATCCTGTGCCTCGTGTGAGGGATCGAGGAGGAGCTGTTTCGGGATATTTTTATAAGCAGGCCGTTTTGAGGGTTCGAGCGCGACCCAGATTTTTTTGGCGAGCGCGAGATCTTGGAGCTGGCAGAGCGTTTCTTGAGAGCGGGCGGCGATTTCGTCGGGGAAATTGAGCGCGAGGCTTGCGAGCAGGGCGTGTCTTTGGATCTCGCGTGGTTGTCTGTTTTGGAGGCATGGCGCGAGGTATGTGTGCCAGCATCCGTTTGCGGAAGAGACCGCAGTTTTCATCGCATTGAGGAAGCGGACATTCTTGAGCTGGTTGGAGGACTCGAACGAGAGGAGGAGGGATTCGATGGATTTGGGATCGTTTGTGAGTCTGAGCGTGAGGTCAGCGACCGCGAGTTCGATCTCGACGCGGGTCTGTTCATATCCGATTTCGAGCCGTGCCTCTTGCAGCGTCTTGAGTGTCTCTTGTGGATCGCCAGCGCGGAGGCTCAGTGAGAGCCATGTGTGGAACAGGATGAGGTCATCCGGTGCATCCAGGAAGGCTTTTCTGAATGCATCCAGCGCATTTTCAGGGTTATTGCGGTGATAGAGCTCGATCCTTCCGATCCAGAAATGAGAGAGCCATTTGGCGCCGAGGGTGCCATCCAGGTTGCTGTCCACTTTGAGGATCCGGATGATGTCGTCCCATTTGGCATGCGAACGGTAATAGTCGATGAGGAAATATTTGGAGACGGTATCTTGCGGATTGACCCGGAGCGCGTTTTCGTAGATCTCGACAGCTTCGGTTTCGAGATTGAGTTTTTGATTGAGAATGTTTGCAAGTTTGCGCAGTTTTGCGCCTTTGAGCTTGCTGTCTGGGGTGAGATCGACGAGAGATTTGAGGAGTGCGGTAAGTTTTTCCCATGCCTTTTGCCGGGCATAGAGGCGTTCCAGGGCATCAGCGGCAGTCCTGCACGCGCTGAAAGCCGCGCGCGCCTTTTCGTAATAGAGGATGGCTTGCGGGATATTTGCGAGCGCGTTTTCGGAGATCTCGGCATTTCGGCACAGAAGCGTCGCCTTGTATTCGGGGTTTTCGGCGTTTTCGATCTCTTCATCCGTGAGCGCGATGAGATCGTCCCATTTTTTGAGTTTGAGGTAGAGCCTGGCTAACGAGGCTGTCGTGGTGTCGTGTGTGGCGCCGATATCGCGCAAGGCTTCGAGCGCGGTGCATGCGGTATCTGCGTCATTGAGGTAGACATCCGCGATCTGGGCGATTTTTTCGAGCAGAAAGATATGCTCGTGTGTATCCAGTGTGCATCCTTCGGCATCGGCGTAGAGCTGGAGGAGTTCGGGCCAGTTTCCGATGGACTGAGCCATTCGGCTCGCGCCTTTGAGGGCATCGATATCGTCAGCCCTGAACTTGAGGATCGCCTGGTAATGGTTGAACGCCTTGAGGGCGAAGTGGAGCTTGTCCTCATAGAGTCTGGCGAGTCTGGCGTGTCTAGAGATGAAGACTTCCGGGGAGTAATCGACGCGCTGGTGTCGTGTGGCATCCTCGATTTCGTCTTCAAAGAGCTGTGCGAGGAGCTCCCATTCGCCTTGGAACGTGTAATATTCCGCGAGCGCTTCGATAGTGGGCTCGTGTGTGGGGCAGAGTTTGTTTGCTTCGCAGAAGACATCGATTGCGGTGTCGAGCTGGTCTTCGATCTCGTCTCTGAAGATGCATGCGATCTGATAGAGCTGATCGGCCTTGAGTTCAGGTGTGGAGACGAATTCGAGTGTTCTTGCGAGCGTGTCGAGAAGGCCGTCAGCGCGTCCGCAGTCTTTGAGAAGCAGCGTCAGCTGATGGAGATGTATGAGGTTTGTATCTTCGCCTGTGGCGCTGAGCACGTCGATGGCGTGTTCCCTGTCTTCGAAGCGGAACTGGGAGATATCGGCGAGGAGGGATCTGTAGAACTGAATTTTAGGGGAATTTCCGAGGCGTTCGATGGCGCGGTCGAGAATGGCGGCCGTGGCGTCGATATCGTCTTTTTTGAGCGCGCGCTGCAGCTGGTCGTTGACGAGTTCGTCGTCAAGCGGGAGTGTTTCGACGAGATGCCTACTGAGTATCTGCGCCTGGCTTTCATCGGGCATGATGAACCTGTACAGCATCCACAGTTTTTCTTCGAGATGCTGGGTGATCGCGCTTGCCGAGCGCTGTTGGCGCAGTGCCTGCCAGAGTTTTCCTTCGTATCTGTCCCATGCGTAAGTGGCGATGAGCGCATCTTCCCAGAGGAGGAAAAGCTCAGGATCGAAAGCGTTTTCAGTTTCGGGGACGATCGTGGAAGCCTCGGAGTCGGCCTTATCCATGGATTCGAGGATGGCGATTGCCTTTTCGGGGTCATTTGCCGCATAGAGGTGTGTGCGGACGAGTTCGAGCTGGATGTCTCGTTTCTGTTCAGGCCTTGCATTGGCAAATTCGCGTTCGAGGGCGGCGATCAGAGCGTCTGTATCGCCTTTTGCGCGGCTGAGTCGTTTCTGTCCGGCGTTTGCGACGCTGCTGAGCCTGAATGAATTGAGCGCTTTCTGATAGAGGCTGGCGGCCTGTTCGAGATCAGTCTCGATCATGCCTTCCCGTAGTTCCGCAAGCGCGCAGTAGAGTTCGGCGGCTTCGGGGCCTGTTTTAAGGCGTTCGGTAGCATTTTCAAGTCTTTCGACGTATCTCTCGATAGCGGCTCGTCCCTGTGCGATTTTCTTGGCATGAATGACAGTGTTGTCACTGTGCTTGGGCATTTCAAGGACTTCAGCTTCGCGTTCCATGCTCATGGCTATTCCTCCGTGATATGTGAATCGGCCGTATCAATGGCCTTGCATGGATTTTACCCGAAATGCAAACGGAGGCACGTTTTTGGGGTATGCGGCTATGGCGTTGCCATACGCCGCATGTTGGCCGCGCCTATCTGCTGCTGGCAGATACGGCGCGGCACGGGCACCCTGGCTGTACGCGCGTTGCGCGGACAGGCGCGATCACGGCTATTCCATGATCTCTTTTTCTTTTTCAGCAACGACTTCGTCGATTTTTTTGGTGATTTCGTCGGTGAGGTCCTGGACTTTGGTGAGGGCTTTTTTGAGCTCATCTTCCGTGATGTCGCCATCTTTCTGGATGGATTTGAGCATGTCGTTCATATCGCGGCGCTGATTGCGCACGGCGATTTTGGATTTTTCGCCCATTTCCTTGACCTGCCTGGTGAATTCTTTGCGGCGTTCGCCGGTGAGGGCGGGGATAGGCAGGCGAATCATGGAGCCGTCATTGGAGGGATTGAGTCCGAGATCAGAGGACATGATGGCTTTTTCGATGGCGTTGATCATGTTCTTTTCCCAGGGCTGAATCGTGATCATGCGGGCATCTGCGACTTTGACGGCAGCGATCTGCATGATGGGGGTGGGGGTGCCATAATAATCGACGCGGAGCGAGTCGAGAATGTTTGGATTTGCACGGCCTGTACGAATTTTGGCCGCATCACGGCGAAGGGCGACGACCGCCTGTTCGTATCCTGATTTTAATTCGGCCAGCAGATCATTAACCATATAAACCTCCGATAAAAGTGGACGAAACGCGCCTAAACGCAAAAAAACGGCGCAATACATACCGCATGAACGGCTGGATTGGCAAGAGGACTCGGATATTTTGCGGCTTTCCGGGTGAATATTCAGCCCATAAACTTGTCTGAAGTATGGAGGGCATTGCGGACAGGCAGGAGGCTTGGGTTTGCTAACGTTCACGCGCTTATATCCACGCCGGTAGAACATCGCCTTTTTATATGGCTAAACTGAGCATGGTTGTGATAGTGAGCGCGTGTTTTTTGAGGCATGAAAGGAGTGTATCGTGTCAGAAAGCAATCAGTCAGGGCAGTTCGTGAATTTGTTTTCATATCTCGTTCATCTGCCGCCAGAAGCAGCGGCTTGCGACGTTCGATGCCGTCAGATGGAAGCCTGTCTGGTCGAAAGCCTGAACGGCATGTTTGGCGTGATCAGGCCGCGCGATCTCTTTGAGCGTATTGGGATGGCCGTGCCTGACGTGATGGATGAGGCGATATCGTCGGATCTGTCGCTGTATTTGAGGCGGCACAATATTCTGTTTGCGCCGGATCCGGCGCTTCATGGTGTGTCGTTTGCGCCGGATATGCCCGTCGTGATTTCGGGGATATCTGGGGAAGTGGCACGTTCTAGGGCATTCGATGTGCTCGTGGTCCTGTTGCGGCTTGGGGTGATCGTTGCTCAGAGCGATGACGAGGTTCTGCCGGAAGAAGTGGATGTGCTCAAGCAGATCATATTTGAGCGTCGTGTCTTGTCAGCGGAACAGCGTGCTTCGCTATTGCTCTGGCTGGAGTGGTGCCTGATGGTGCCGCATTCGATCGATATGATTCGGCAGGATCTGAGTGGCATGAGCGAGGGCGTGCAGCGTCATGTCAGCCGTGTGCTCGTGATGGTGGCGGCTGCGGATGGGGTGATTGATGTGCGTGAACGCGATAAGCTATTGCGCATCCACCGTGCGCTTGGATTGCCTGAGGGCTGGGTGGATGCCCAGCTCAGTGCGCTTGTGCCGTCGTCTCCCCGCAGCCAAAACGTGTCGGTGCGGTCGGCAGGACGCTCGCCTGAGGTGTGCGCATCGCCAGCCACGTCTGAGCGCAAGCCTGCGAAAGATGATATCGCGTATGGGCGTGGTAGATTGTCTGCGTGGGATGTGCTGGTATCCTCGGCTGCGCCTGTGGGACGGGCTGGGAATGCATCGCAATCAGGGCGCGTTGTGCGGGGCGATGATGGGCGCATCAAGGAAGTCGAGATCCCGGATGCGCTTAATCAGGCGTTATCCATGTTGTGCGATCCGCTGCCTGATAAGGATGCAGATCGGCTGAATGGTATTTTTAAAGGCTGAATTTTGCGTTATACAGAGAGCGGCTTGTGGTGAGCGTGTGTGTACAGCGTTTAGGTAAACGAGTGAAATGAAGACAAAAGCGCAAAAGAAAAGGATCGGGTTCAGATTTAGACGGCCCAAGGGGTCGGAAAACGCTATTTCTGAGAAGAAAGAGAAGAAGCGTCTGAGTGACACGCTTAAGAAGGATCTCTTTAATATCCCGAATTCGATCACGATGATTCGCATCGTGTTCATACCGTTTGTGGTTGTTTTGCTTGCGCAGGGGACGCCGGGATATTGCTTGATCGCAGTGCTGTGTTTTGGGATTGCGGCGATTTCCGATTTCTTTGATGGGTATCTGGCGCGTCGGCTTAATCTGGTCAGTGTGACGGGAAAATTTCTGGATCCGTTGGCCGATAAACTGATGGTGATGGCGGCGACGATCCAGCTGGCATCGATGGGATGGTTGGAATCGTGGATACCGATCGTCATATTGACGCGTGAGCTTGCCGTGCAGGGATTGCGCCTGATCGCAGTGGGCGAAGGGCTTGTGATTGCGGCTGGTAGCGGTGGGAAGATCAAGACAGCGCTTCAGCTTATCGGTCTAATCGGTCTGCTCGTGCATTATACTTATCCCGTGCATCTGTTCGGCTGGGATACGACGATGAATTTCCACAAGGTCGGTTGGATTTTGCTCGTATTGAGCATTTTCTTCAGCCTGCTTAGTGCGTGGCAGTATTTCAGGGGATTCCTCAAAGCCCTTGATGATCAGAAAAACGAGGGGTGATCTATGCCTTCGGTGATTCGCAACATTCGGTCTTTCTTAAGGAATTCAAACGCGTATCTTCGTGAGGCGAAGGAAGCGGAGCCGGGAAAGTCGCAGCCGATACGTGCGCGGTATGCGCGTCAGTTCCTGGCAGATGTCGGTATGACGTGTACTGGACCCAGTCCGGAAGAAATTGCTAAGAATGGGCCGTGTATTTATGTCGCCAATCACACGAGCACGCTGGATGCCGTGATCATTGTCTCTTATTTTGAGGGGGATCTTCGCATATTGGCCAAAGAATCGCTGTTCAAGATACCCAATCTTGGGGCGATATTGCGGCTCGAAAAACACATCATGGTGCATCGCGGCAAACACGCGTCAGAAAAAAATGCCTCGATACGCGAGAGCATACGTCAGGCGATCAGCGAGGGGGCGAGCGTGTTCATTTTTCCGGAGGGCACGCGTACGCGTACCGGTGCGATCGGGAAGTTCAGACACGGCGCGTTCTATAACGCGATACAGACGGGTGTGCCTGTGGTGCCTGTCGTGATCAAGGGGTTGTTTGAGGCCATGCCCAAAGGGACGCTCAAGATTATTCCAGGGCCTTGTTCGTTGGAGCTGTTGCCGCCGATCGCGCCGCCGGATGCGTCGCTCGGCGATGAGTCCAAACGCGCTCGGATCCTTTGCGATCAGGCATCTGAAGCCATTCGGAAGGCACTCGAAAATCATCAAGGGGCAGAGAAGTAGCCGCCCGGCTCGCAGTGTTCAAAGAGTTGTTCGACAGCGGCCTGATAGGTCGGGATATTTTTGGCCTTGCGGATCTTGTGTACGTATTTGTCGGCATCTTTGAACATGCAGCCCAGATAAAACCAAAGTTCTGATGTCCTGTGGAGGAGCGTTGATGTGCCATAGTTGAGCGCATCCCAGGCTTTGAACAGTGTGTCGTGGTAGCGCTTGAGCTCCGATTGGGTGACCGGACGGTTTTGGGTGATCTCACGGTGCAAAACAGGGTCGGCTATGAGCCCTCGTCCAAGCATCATAGCCTTGATATTCGGGTATTTCTCGGTGGGGAAACGCGCCGTGAGTTCTTGATGATCCGCCGGTGAGAAGATATTTCCGTTGAGGCATATCGCGTGTTTGCTGATGCGCAGGCAATCTTCCAGGACATCCCAGCGCGGCGTGCCTGTGTACATGTCTTTTTGCGTCCTTGGGTGGATGATGAGTTCTGGGAGCGGATATTTGTTATAGAGGGATATGAGCTTTTGAGCGCAGTTTGCATCGTCTTTGCCGATGCGTGTCTTGAGCGATATTTTGGGGCCGTTGTTAGCAACGCCGTTGTAGATATCATCGAGGAATCGTTCGAGTGTATCGAGATCAGCGAGCATGCCGCTGCCTTTATGACGCGTGACAATCGTCGCGCGTGGACAGCCGAGGTTGAGGTTGACCGTGTCGTAACCACGCGCTGCAAGTTCTTGAGCTGCCCATAAAAAATTGTCGGCCGTGTTTGCCATGATCTGCGGCACGAGCGTGATGCCGGAATTGTTCACCGGATCGATGTCTTTCTTTTCTCGGGTCTCAAGGACGTGCGTCTGCTTTGGCTGGATAAATGGGGCAAAATAGGCATCAAGGCCTGGGAAAAGCTCGTGGTGGACGTTTCTGTATGTGTAGCTTGTGATGCCTTCGAGCGGTGCAAAGTAATATTTCATGTTTAATTCGTAATTCGTCATGCATAATGCGTAATTGGAAGCGGCAAAGCGTCATGCAGAAGTGCGCGGCGCATGCAACATAGTTGTGGGCAGGGAATTTGTGAATTATTTAATGACATGGGATAGATACCTGTTAAAATGCGAAGGTCTTATTGCAAGGAGGAAAAATGAGCCAGTATTTGTTGATGATATCGATGGATGGCGAAGGTGCGGTGCCGTGTCTGCCAGCAGACGAGAATGCGCTGGGGTTGAACTGCGATGGCATTTCGTGGCTGGATGAGGCGATGGTGTGCATTCGCCGTGATGCGATGAATGAGCTGATCGTGCATTGTGAATGTGACATGCCGGTTACGCTTGAGCGTTCGGGGCGTTGTCTGACGCTTGGATCGCGCGAGGTGCGGCTGTTGCCGAAAGATGTGATCTGTTTTGGCGGTCATCGCTTTGAGATAGTGTCGGTTCGCCGTTATCAGGATGCGAAAAGGCGATTTTCGAGCCGTCATGCCATGCTTTCAGCGGCGGCGGCATTTGCTTTGGTTGCAGTGCCGGCCTGTCAGCCGAAGAATGCCGGCTATCCGGAAACGCCGCCGCAGGTTGAGACACGCACGGGGGGCGATGTGACGCCGATGACGCCTGAGGAGGAAGCTGAACTTCAGAAGCTGAAGGAAGAGAACGCAAAAGCCGAAGCTGAACTCAAAGCTGAGTTGGAAGATATAGAAGCGCAGAACGTGAACAAACACCCGATGGGGGATGTTGTGGCTGTGCGTCCTGAACCCGAAGCGGATGTAAAAGAAGATGCGCCTCCTATAGTGCCTCCGATGCCTGCGGGTTTGCCACCGAGGCCGGAGCCGCCAGCGCCGCAGACACTGCCGTCGCCGGAAATCGTGCCCGATTGTGGCTGCAAGGATGGCGAGAAGTGTGACTGTTCGGAAACTGGCAAACCTTGCGGTTGCAGCAAAGATATGGGGGAGCCGGTCAAAATACCTGAGGTTAAGATCGAGCATAGAGGGAAATTTGTTATGCCCGTAGAAACAGACGAGTAAAAGACGGTGGAAAAGCTATATTCACCTTGGATATGGCTTTTCTTTGCCTGGCGCGTTTGTGACGTGGTTCCAATGGCTTGGGGGCACATGGATGACAATGTATATCGTCGCATTTCACAGAGTGCCTTGACTGTGCTTGTGATTGCGGGGGAAGCGCGAAAAATAAGGGGATGAGCCATGTCTGATGTGTTGGTTCTGAGAATACGGTTGCCTAATATCAAGACTGACACCATTCGTATGGCAGAGGGGGATGAACTCTGGCTTGACAATACCGGCGTGTGTGATCGCGCGTGTGCGGCGGTGCGCATGGCGTATCTGGAAGGCGTTTTGAGCATCCATGCCACTGGGGATGGTGATGTGGGGTTGGAACGTCTGGGAAGACGGAAAATACTTGGGGGGCAGGCAATCAGGCTGGTGACGGGGGATATTGTATGTTTGGGCTCACAGCGTATTCGTATCACGATCGATAGAGAAGCAGAGCGAAAGGGGGATTCGGAACGTCAATGCTCTTCGATTTTCAAGCGAATGTTTGGGGCTGTCGCGAGGCTTGTGCTTCCGAAAGTTCAAGGCGAGTTGGAACCTAGGGAAGCTGGTTGGGAGTGGCAGGATGAAGAAGCCATGAAGCAGTACGATGATTTGCCAGATGATGTTGATGTCTCGGAGATGGCTGATCGTATGTCGGATGGGCGTGTTGAGCCAGGGCAGGAACACGAGCGATCAGATGGATAGCAAGTCCAGTCATTTCAAAGAACATCGCATCGCACCAGGTCGATATTAAGGAGCATTGAGACATGGCAGAACAGTATAGAATGATGATTTCGATGGATGGCAGAGAGGCACAGCCCTGTATGCCGTTTGACGTGTGCGAGGTCGGTCTGAACGATGGTGAGATGGCTGGCACGGATCGGGTGGCGGTGCGCATTGTGAGTGTAAAGGATGTGCTCAAAGTGAGCGCGACAGGGCTTGTCGAGGTGACGTTAGAACGCGGTGGGCGCAAGAAGACGATCGGCACGCAGGAGATCGTGTTGCTTCCCGAAGATGTGATTTGTTATGGCGTGCATCGCATTGAAATCGTCAAGATATGGAAGCAAGCGGCACCCAAACAGCGGCGTTTGCCGTCTTTGAAAAAACTGCTCGGTGCGGCTGCGGCGTTTGTGATGGCTGCGGTTCCGGCTTGTCAGCCCCGTGGTATGGGGGATGTGCCCAATCCCAATGTCGATCTTTCGGCTGATGAAGATACCACGGCCCCCGTTGTTGATGTTGTGGAAATGGGGGAGCCTGTAGATACAGAGTATGAGAATTACGAGTGGGTAAAAGCCATGAGGGCAGAAGAGGCTCGGAAAGCAGAGGAAGCCAAGAATCAGGCTGGTGAGGGCCAGGACATGGGCGCGTCTAATCGTTCTGATGGTGCAGATGGCAACACACCCGAAGTCGATACGACTGTGCAGAAACCTGTTGTGCCAGAAGTGAAAGACGCTGTTACGCCTGAGAATAACGCGCCGCGTGAAGGCGCGCTCGAAGCCAAAGCGGCTGGTAGCGGCACGTCAGAGACGCTTGAAGCGCCAGGACAGCCTGCGCCTAAGGCAGATAAAGGCGCTGAGGTGAAGCAGAAAAAAGTCAAAGAAGTGAAGAAAAAAAAAGTCGTTAAGAAAGAATATATGGGACTTTGGTGAGCATGATACTGACTTAGGGGAGTATTCGGATATGGCAGAACAGCATAGAATGATGATTTCGGTCGATGGCGGAGAAGCACAGCCATGTATGAAGTTTGATGTGAATGAAATATGGCTGGGGGAGCATGGCATCGCAGATCCGGCAGATGCAGTCGTCGGTATTCGATGCGACAGCCGCCAGGAGCTTTATATTTACGCGATGGGAAGCGTGCAGGTCTTGATCGAGCGTTCAGGGCGTGTGATGCGTCTTGGGGAACGCGAGATATGCTTGCTGATGGAGGATACGATCTGTTTTGGGGATCATCGTATTGCGGTCGTGTCAGTGCGCAAGCTGCGTGAACACGCTCGCTTGCGTTTGCCGACGTTCAAGAAGATGCTGAGTGCGGCAGCCGCTTTTGTCATCGCCGCGATTCCGGCTTGTCAGCCGAAAGTTGTGGGCAAAATGCCCGCCTCGGATGACCAGTCGGTCGATGCTGCGCAGGACGGAACGGGCATACAGGATGGGGCGGGCGAGATGTTGCCGGATGATGCCAGCGACAAGGCGGAAGTCGAGGGCATGCATATGCCTGAAAATAAAGCACCAGGTGATGGTGCGCCTGAGGCTGAAGCGGATTCAGGGGATGGCACGTCAGATGCCGATATGCGATTGGTGGGGGATGGGGCTCAAACAGCACCGACAGAGGGGGATGCCGCGCAGAACAATGCGGCGCAGCAGGCTGAGGCTTTGATGGAGGATTCTGATAAGGCGACAGGGCAAGCACAGAAGGCGGCACCAGAGGTCGTTGAAGTAAAAAAACGTGTGGTTAAGCCTAGACGTCTGGCTGGCAAACCGCCGGCAGGACCGCCCCGGAACAGGGATAAATAGTTGGCCCCTCATGCGGCGCTCACGCGCGGTCTTGTCTGATGGACACGGTATGGGTTCGCTTGCAATTCTCCTGAGTTTATGCGGAATTTGGAATGAGGAACTGGCTTCACTCGGCGCTCACGCGCGATGCTACCCGATGGAGAAGGCGCGGTTCGCTTGCAATTCTCCTGAGTTTATGCGGAAGTTGGAATAGGGAAAATTGATCTTATGAATACGTTGCCAAACGATTGTGTATGTGTGCCAGTGAGCCGAGGGGAACTCATCGTGTCGCCATCGCTTGCGGTTTATTGTGCAGTTTATGCAGATGAAGTGGAGGCATTGCATCGGCATCTGGCAGATGCCGATGTGCCGCTTTCGGATGCGTTGCAGGAACGTCTTGAAAAACACGGGTTTTGGGGCAATCCGAGACCGTTGCGTCCGTCGCGTCATCTGCTTCAATTTCAGGTGACGAATGCATGCAACCTTCGATGTGCCTATTGCAGTGCGGATTCCGGCTGTGCTCGCGCGAATGAGATCGGCTTGGATGATGTGAAGCGTGTGATCGATGATGTATTGGAAGTTCACCCGGATCTGGATGTGTCATTTTCGGGGGGTGAACCTCTGATTGTGCCGTGGCTGTTCGATGCGATTGATTATGCGTTGATGCGGACGAAGCATGTCGGCATGCTGAGCAATTTGTTATTGCTGGACCGTTCGGATGTGCTGTTAGATAAAGTTGTCGAGCGCATGAAGCGCGATATGAACGTTCAGATGAGCTTTGCAGCGGCAGATCGCGAGGTGTGCGATCGCTTGTCTGGCGCGGCGCGATATGACACGGGCATGCGCGTGTTAAAAAAACTTGAGGCACGCGGCGTTTATCCTAAAATTGACCTGATGCTGAGTGCGCCGGATGCGCAGGCCAATATCGATGCGTTCGCGGATTTTCGGCGTAGCCTGAGGGAAGATGCCAAAATATCGCTCGGATTTCTCTATCCCTGCGGGCGCGAGACTGGCGAGCATGTCTTTAGGAATGAAGATGATTGCGAGCATGTTCTGGATGAATTGACATTTCTGGGCGGTGTGAGCATTCCGGCTCCGAAAGTCGAGTGTGTGACGTATCGGCGTCTGGGATGTCAGTGCATTGAGCATGAAAACCTGTTTATTCGGAGTGATGGCGGTGTGTTTTCGTGCTTCAAGATGGTCGAGCAGTTTGGACACATCTCTGAGGGCATCAAGCATGTGATCGCTCGCCGGCGTCAGTCGCCGCATAAGGCGGCGGATCTAGCGATGTGTTGCAAATGTCCGTTTGTGAGTCTCTGTGCGAGCGGCTGCCGGGCTGACAACTTGATCCTCGAACGCTCGGTGCGAGCGCCAATTTGTGGTGAATGGCGTGTGCGTCTATTGGCCGAGATGTTGTTTGAAGACCGTCCGTATGTGATGGATTGGAGCGTGCCGCATCAGCTTGAGGAAGCAAAGAAGCGGGGCATCAAGACACCAGAATTTGTGATCGTAGGGACGCAGAGCAGTCTTGTGTCGGCACAGTGAGCGCCCTGGTGTCGTTCTGGCGCGGCGTATTTGCGAAGCAAATAGCCGTGCCTGGAAAATGCGCGGCGTATCTGCGCAGC
>JAFZFY010000188.1 GCA_017555665.1 Pseudomonadota bacterium
CACAGGCAACCTCCATGCGACAATCGTCGCCATCGAGGCCGTCAACATCGCGCTCGGCAGGCTTCTCGACAAAGTCCGCGCCATGGGCGGTGTCGCCATCATCACCGCTGATCACGGCAACGCCGATGAGATGTATCAGTACAACAAGAAAAAAGGCGATTTCACGCGCGATGCCGACGGCAACCCCGTCCCCCTCACGAGCCATACGCTCAACCGTGTCCCCTGCTGGCTCTATGATCCGACAGGCACGCTGCCCTGGCAGATCGACGAATCCGTCGAGCCCAAACGCCTCTCGAATATCGCCGCGACCGCGATCAAGCTCCTCGGTTACGAACCGCCCGCAGATTACGACAAGGCCATTATCAAGTAAGCGCCGGCTCGCATCGCGTATCGGCCATCAGCCGATAGCGATGCCGCAAAAAAAATGCCGCGTATCGGACATCAGCCGATAGCGGCAACCCAATATAAATGCCGCGTATCGGCCATCAGCCGATAGCGATGCCGCAAAAAAATGCCGCGTATCGGCCATCAGCCGATAGCGATGCCGCAAAAAAAATGCCGCGTATCGGCCATCAGCCGATAGCGGCAACCCAATACAGACGCGCCGTATGCCGCAGGCATAGGCGCGTCAAGACGGCGCATCGGCAACGCCGATAGCCGTCGCACACACGATTATTTCGCCACGCAGTGACCGTCCTTGCAAGTCCTGCCGACCTGCGCGCAATCCGCATAGTCTTCAAACGCGTTGGCATTGCAGAACACGATCTTGTCACCCTTGCACGAATACGTGTAGTTATCGCAAACCTTAGCCGAACAAACAACATTCTGACCGTTGCCGCTTGCCGTGCAGACCTGATTCTCGGCGCATGCCGTCGCCGTCCATTTCATGCTCATGCCGGAACGCTTGCATTCTTCCATGGATTTACCGTCCGCGCTGCAACGCTTCTCGCCCTGACGATAACACGTAGAGCTGCTGTTATTCGCGCACTGGGCGTATGACTGCCCCATGCCGCTGCTTATCCTGCACACCTGATTGCTTCCGCAGGTCTCGCTATCCACATAATGCCCGTTCTCGCATTTGAGGATAGACGATGCGGACGCACAGACGGTCGATGTCGTGATGTTTCCAACCGACTGCGAATCCGCGCACTGCCACCTGGCGCAGACACCGCCTTCGTCATCACGGCAGACCTCGCTTCGCGTGCACGCCCTGGCTTCGATCCATTTGCCATCCTTGCAGACCTGGCTGGCTTGATTCGAACACCTGTAATCGCCTTCCTTGCAAATGCAGGCGTTCAGCTCCGGATCGCAAGTCATCCCATCCTTGCACACGTCCACCTCGACCCACTGGAGTTTCTGGCAGTTGTAGAGGGTATTGCCCTCGCATTTGGACGCATTCCCCTTGCAGGAGCAGATCGTCTTGCCGTTATCGCTCTCGCATTTGCCGCCATCGCAGGTCAATGTCGTCTCCCAGCCGCCGCGATACGTGAACTTGTCGCCATTCACTTCCACAGTGCGGGTCACGCACGACTCGATTGCCGAGCCATCGCTTGAACACTTGCTCTGGACCTGGTTCTGGGTGCCGCACTGGCATGCCACGATCGAACCGTTCTGTTTCGAGCCCCAGCACTGCTTGCCGCCACATTTCTCATAAGTCTGCCACTTGTGATCGACACAGATCTGGAACTCGCCAGCGCCCGTGCACTGAACTTCATTGTTATTGCATTCAAAGCACACAGGGGACTCGGACGCGATATCACAGCCCTGTTTGCATTTCTCGGCATTGTCTGTCAGCCACTTGCCGTTCGATCCGCATGTCACGATGCCCTTGCCGTCGCATTTCTTTGCACCAGCCTTGCAGACACACGAACCGTTGCTGCACGACTCGTTTGCGGGACACGCTGCCGCATCGCCCCACAGACCGTTGCTGCACGTCTGCAGGCTTTCGCCATCGGCGCACTTCGTGTCGCCATTGATGCACGGCGCCACGCACGCGCCATTCTCGCAGATCTTGCCATCCGCACAAGCAGACGACTCGGCGCTCCACTGCCCATCCACACATGATACATATTTTCTGTGCTGCTTGTCTGTCGCATCGCACTGGATTTCGGAATCCTTGCACACGGCCTGTACCACCTTGCTACATGCGGCAACGCCATCTTTATCCATGCAGGCTTCGCCTTCCGCGCATTCATTCACCACGTCATCCCAGGCATTCCCGATGCACTTCACATAGCCTGCGCCTGCGCACTTGATATCACCATCCGAGCAGATCTTGTCCACACAGACGCCATCCGCACAGATCTGCGCGCCAGTGCACATCGTGATCTCGGTGCCCCAGTTGCCGTCCACGCAAGGCACATAGCCCTGCCCCTCGCCTGCACAGTTCGTCTGCCCATCGACACAGACCTTGGCATCCCCGGCCTTCACGCAAGCGATCGTCGCATCACAGACATAGTCATCACCGAGTTCGGCGCAGACCTTATCCTCAACATACGACATGCCATCCTCCGCGCATACGAGCACGGCAGACGCATCCTCCGCACAGATTTTCTCACCTGATTGACAAAGTTTTTCAGGCGCACTCGCTACACAGCCGTCATCCGTGCAGACCTGTTCCTCAGAACAAACGTCGATCACCCACTTGCCACCCTCGCAATGCTGGTACTTGTCCCCATTGCAAGCCTTTTCGCCATCCGTACATGCGCCGGCACACGCGCCATCGACACAAGACTCGCCTTCCAGACAGGGTATGACGACCCAATGACCGTCCTGGCACGACTTGGCTGAACCGTTACCATCGCATTCCTTTGCCCCGTTCACACACTCGGCGGCTTCGCTCTTATCACGGCACGTCAGCGTATTGGCATCACAGACCATCCCATCCGAGCAGGTCTCTTTCATCTGCCATTTGTTATCTTTGCACTCGTAAACATTCCCGTCACGACATCGGACATCCTCACCCAGACACTCGATACACGATGTCCCGACACACGAACTCCCCTCCGGGCAGACTTCTTCGACGACCTTGCCGGCATCGCATTTCTTGAGCGTCTTCCGATCCGAATCGCAGATCGTGACATAGCACTCAGGCGCTTCCTGCCCTTCCGCGAGGTTGCACGCATTCGTAGCGTCATTGCAGCCGAGCTTGCCGCAATCCATAGCGAGTATCCATTTCACGCTGGCGCATACCTCCATTCTGGCATCCACACAGCGATTCTCCCCCTGATTGCAGATCACCTGATCCGTGATGATATCAGTCCCGTCGATATGTGAAACGCCCGGCGTTCCGCCAGAATCGTCGCATCCGATTGCCGCAGCCGCAAACCCGACACAAGCCAAGATGAATGAAAGCCTGCATTTATTCATAATTTTTCTCCTTACAAATATTCACGTCATGGAAAGCCCACGACAAGTGCTTTCTTATCATAACGACCAATTTTATAAAATCAAACCTATATCTAGGTATCGCCGTGACGCAGCATGACGATTCAGCCTCAAAATTCTAGACCCTGTTCTACAAGCGTGGCCACAGTAACAACATAAAACGGTTGAGCGTGAGCGAACCCACGCCTCCCCTTCGGGGGAGGACGGCGCAAAGCGCCGGGTGGGGCCGAGGACGCTTTCCACATTCCGCATTAGTATCATGGGTGAGCGTCAACGAACCCATAGCCACCTAATCCCCTGGCCTCTTGTGGTCTGCCACCAGCAAAACAGGGGAAGACAGCCTCAGTTTTTAAGGCGTTTCGCGGCTTCCGCACGCTCCATACAGATCTTTTTCCAGCTCGGCAGATCCTTGAGCCTGCCCGAAAACTCAGCCATCAGCGATGGGATATCGATATGCTGCGGGCAGATCTGCGCACACGCGCCACAGCCGATGCACGCCGAAGGCAGCTTATCCTCAGGCAGCGATTCCATGCGCATCGCCGGCGTGAACGAAGGCGAAAAACGCACATCATTCAGGCTTGCCAGAAGCATCGGGATATCGAGCCCCTGCGGACATCCGTCACAGCAATACCGGCATCCCGTGCAAGGGATCATCGTCTGCAACTCGGCCACAATCTCCTTCAAAAGCATCGATTCTTCAGCCGTGAGCGGTCTGTCATCCTCAAACGTCGCGATATTGTCGCGCATCTGCGCCATATTCGACATACCGCTCAAAATGACCTTGACATTCGGCAGCCCCATCAGCCAGCGAAACGCCCAAGAAGCCGGCGATGCATCCGGGGTTATCGCCGCCATCCGCGACACCTGAGCTTCTGTCAGCTTCGCCAGACGACCGCCGCGCACCGGCTCCATCACCCACACGGGAATCCCGCGTTCCGTCAGCAGCGCATACCGCGCCTTCGCATTCTGAAGCGTCCAATCCAAATAATTCAGCTGGATCTGGCAAAACGCCATCTCCGAGCCATACAAATCCAAAAATTCCTTGAGCGTTGCATATTCCGCATGCGACGAAAACCCCAGATGACGGACGCGCCCCAGCCGCCTTTGCTCAACAAAATAGTCCACGATCCCCCAACGCTTGTCCTTATAGACCTCGATGGACGACTCGCAGACATTGTGCAGCAGGTAAAAATCGAAATGATCCACACGGCACTTGCGCAGCTGCGTTTCAAATACATCCGCCGGATCATAGCTGTCCGCATACTGATGCCCCGGATATTTAGATGCCAGCAGGAACTTGTCGCGGTCATACCGATTCAACACACGGCCTGCCACGACCTCCGACATCCCCCCGTGATACGGATAAGCCGTATCAAAGTAATTCACACCGCTCGACAGCGCCAGATCGACCATTTCCGCCACCAGCCTTTCATCGATCTCGCCAGTCCCGGTCAGCGGCAAGCGCATCATCCCAAAGCCAAGCCTTGAAATCTCCAGACCTTTAAAAGACACATGCTTCATCATGCTTCCCCTTCGCACCGGCATCTGCACACCGCACATCTACGCGCGTGAATGCGACATAAAAACTCGATTTCGTAACCCTCTAATACCTGGTACATCTGGGCACCGGATCATTCGGATCACATGTACGACCATACGCCTTACAACTCATTGTTGCAGAAGTATTATGATAGGCGTTTGTGTATTTAATCTCATCATTCTCACAAACATATTTGGGTTTAAAATAATCTTGGCATGAATAATACCAATCCATTTGTTTTGGCTTCTCTCTCTCCAGTAGACAGCGTTTATTTTGCTTCTTGCAATCGCCATCCATCCATGGATATTCAGTGAAATTTGTTACTTCCCACGTCTTACTATTTTTACAAACAAGTACTTTATTTTCATCTGGTGAACATTTTTGATGATTCTCCGTTTCACATTCACCATGCTCCGTCGCCACAATCTCATTCGAACATATGGCATAAGCATTCGTAGAATCATCCAATTTTACATATTTTAATACACAAAGATCCCCCTCTCCACAATTAAACCCATCCTCTTCAACATAATAACCATTCACACATTTATATCGCACCCCCTTTACCCCACATTGGGTACCAGAAAACAACACTTCTTTCTCCCCATTATTTCCAGTAATCTCCTTCTCAGTCGAATCATCACCACATCTGAATGATTTATCCATGCAAATGCCATCTATACACCGATACCCATTACTGCAACTATCCTTTTTCACATCCCATTTTCCATCTTCTCCACACTTATAATATTTCTTCCTATCAAACCTTTCTCCGCCATATTCATCTTGAGGCACACACTTGATTTCATTGTCACGACACTCCTTGCAATGGTTTTCCACACAAATTAAACCATCCGTACAATCATCACTTTTCTCACAAACGCCATCAAACCCAGACACACACCGATCATTTTCGCAAATCTGCTCAGACGTGCATTCATCACACGGATTTACATCCACGCAAACACCATCTTTACACGTCTGGTTAGACGCGCATTCATCACACGAATCCGCATCCACGCAAACACCATCTTTACACGTCTGATTAGACATGCATTCATCACACGGATCTGCATCCACGCAAACACCATCTTTACACGTCTGATTAGGCGCGCATTCATCACACGGATTTTCCTCTATACATCCCCCGTTTTCATCGCATGGTGAGCCATCGGCACAGGTGCTTGGCTTCGAGCATCCCCCGTTTTCATCGCATGGTGAGCCATCGGCACAGGTGCATGGCTTCGGGCACGGCCCATCCTCGCATTTCAAAACGAGCATGTCGCTGCTTTCACAAGCAAGCATCCCCAGTACGCCCATCAAACAAATTGTGCCGATCAAATACCTTTTCAAAACCAGTGCCTCCACTCGATTATGTCCCTATGCACCACCGCATCGCCCGCTGTCACCATCCGATTGACAAGTCACCCCCGCGTCACACGGCACATTTTCCCAATCGCAGATAAAAAATATGAAATACCACTCACACACGCATCGCATTTCATGAAAATAGTCTGAACAAAAAGAATCCCCCAAATTCCATCCCGTACAATATCTATCAGCGCCATTATTTCCAAGGCATTCCGCAGATGTGCCGTTCTGACTGCATAGCTTGCTGTCACAGACAAATTCCTTGACCTCATCCCCTTCACACCCATAAATCACACCATCCATACATTTCAGTTCTAGCGCATTCCAATGCCCTTCATCACAATACGACAGTTGTCCTGTCACGCATTTCATCTTATCTTTTTCACAGACACACGCGTTATCCAGACACGTCTCGAACGCCTCGCAAGCTCCGCCACATAAAGGCTGGCACACGCCATCCACTCCGCAGATCCCGTCATCGCCACAAGACGCAGGCGTGCATGGCGCGGCAACACAAATATCATTCACACAACGCCCAGACTTGCACGCCTGATCTGCCTCGCAAGCCTCGCCATCATCAGCCAAAACACATGTTCCATCTTTCTGGCAGGGTTCAGGCACCTCACAAGACGCATCACTGCCACACGAGGGCTCGTCATTTTCCCCGGGCTCAGTCGTCCCCTCAGCCTGACCTCCGCGCTCGATACAGGCATTCCCGCGACACGCCATCCCCTCTGGACAAGGCATCTTCACCCATTGATGATCATGACATGTCGAATAGAAATCTGCATCAACGCAAACGGTCACGCCCTCGAACCCGTCATCACACGACTGCGGATCCTCCCCCTCACCAGTCCCTGGGCCATCCGCGTCCCCAGACGGCTCGCGCGATCCCCCCGTCTGATCCGACATCAGAACGATCATATTCTCGTCCTCGCAGCCGAAAGCAAACAGGCTCAGCAATAAAATCAGGGCAATTCTGCGCATACCATCCAGAGCTCCATCCATCCCGCGCCGATCCGTGTCACATGCGATCCTATCCACCGAGGGTCACCGAAACACACGCCAGACCGAGCGAGTATGCATACGATAACGGCAAGAGCCCTTGAAATCAAGCGTCCAAATGTATTCGCGACAGAGAACGTTACCCCAGAAAATGCCGCCTGCCTGAACCTTATCTGCCTATCGACCGGCCAAACAAAAAATCCATGTAGACAGCCGTGATTTGTGGTAACATCACGGCGCATTTTTTTGACCTGGAGGAGACCATGGCAGGAAAAATACCCGAACCACCAGAAATACCGTTGAATTACGAAGTCAGCTGCGAGATCCAGCTCACCCCCGAACAGCGCCGGATCGTCAAGGAAAAGACAGGCCGTGACATGACCGTGCTTGTCCTGGAAGACTCAGACGGGCTTCACACGCACAGGATGTCACAATCCAGCCCCGACGATTTCACGCTCCTCGCGATCAAGCAGGCCGAACGGCTGAACGAATACGACGAAGCCTATCACGAGTACCTGATGGCACTCGCCGACTACCAGGACAACGCGGACAAGCCGGACCCGATGGACGAACTCGCGGATAATCTCCAGATCGCCGCCATGCAAGAAGCGGAACGCCTCAAACTGTTCTACATGAAGGAAGCGGAAGAATCGGATGCCGCACGCGCCATTGCAAAAATTGACTGGGGCAAGAAGGACAAAGCATAACGGGAGGCAGACATGGCACTTGATACCACGGCGATTGAAAATGAGAAAAATGCACTGAAACTCCTGGCGGACGAGATTCAGAAAGCGCAGGATGACGATACGCGTGAGATGCTCACCGAAGAGATCAAGAAGACCGCAGAAAAGCTCGAAAAGCTCTGCGCGGAACTTCAGGCCGAGGCAGACAAGCTCGCCCCGCCGGAAGAAGAAGACACGAGCTCGGCAGTCGTCGAAGTCATCCTCACCAAGGATCAGAGGAAGCGCGTCCTCGAAGCCACCGGCATAGACGTGCCCAGTGTCAGGATCCCGGACCCCACGGCAAACCTCACCAAAAACATGTCGATCATGCAGCCCGAATTCATCGAGGAATGCGCGATATCGCAGGCCGAGCTCTTCAAGCAGCTCGTCGCGGATGCGGAAGAGGCTGCAAAGGCCGAAGAAGAAAAGGCCGAAAAAGAGAGCGAGGACGCGCCCAAGTCCTGATACAGCCGCATCCGGTCGAGTCGAGGGGGTAGCGGCGTATGCGCACAGCCGCAGTTAGAGCCGTGTCGTGACACGGCTCTAACCAGGCGAGCACATAGCCGCGAAGGGGGATTCTTCCCCCTGCCAAAAACATAGCATTTTCATGGCTTTGCCAAAGCATTAAGGATCATACGCATGGACATTCAGGAAACACAATATCAGAGCTGGGATCTTCAGGACAAGGATCTCGACAAGCTCAAGACACTTCTGGAAAATTCGGGCAAATACGAAGCGCTCGAGATGAAAGATGCCCTCAAGAGCGGCTTCGAAGGTTGGTGGAACGGCACGTTTCATGACGGCCAGATCGTGTGCGTGGCATATATCACCAAGCAGTTCGTCTATCTTTACGGACGCGCCAGAGAACCGATGCAGAGCCTCGGCAAATCGCTCGCGCGCAGCCAGGGCAAGCGCAGCGGCAGCTCGACACACTCCATCTTCGGGCCAAACGATATGGTCATGGCATTCTGGCAGGGCTTCCAGATGACCGACAAGACCGTCCTCACCGATGTCAAGCTCAACCTCTGCGAGCTGACGCAGATCGCATGCAAGCTCAACGATGCCTATGAAGTGCGCCAGGCCGTCAAAAAAGACCTGCCGCTCGTGTTCGATTTCTATGGCGAGGCCCTGATCGACGAACTCGGCATGGACGTGCGCAAGCTGAGCAAGGACGCGCATGAGAAGAACTGCGCACAGCTGATCAGCGAAGGCGTCTTTTATCTCGGCTATCATCGCGGCAAACCCGCATTCCTGGCCAAGGTGCGCGAAACCGATATCGGCGTGTTCCTCGACAACGCGCATTTCCCCGTCGCGATGCGCCGCCCCAAAGTCATGCGCGGCATTCACGCACGGCTCGCCGAAAAGCTCCTCGCCGATCACCCCGCAGTCCTGCTCTATGTCAAGGACACCGATGAAGAGACGCAGGCCGCCCTCGACGAAGTCGGATACCGCTCGGTACTGCCCTCGCGACTGATGCGTCTGCGGTAATCCGCATGGGCGATATCAGGGACTATCGGCCGCCACTGTTCGCGCTGTTCCGGCAATTTTCAAAGCTCAAGTCATCTGCCGCCTACCGGCAGATCCGCGCATCGGGATCCGAGCGGATGACGCTCCGCGTGTCCGCCGGACGCATCGCGCATTTTGAAACACATTCGGATATCTGCGTGAATGCGCTTGTCGCCGACAAGCGCGGCGGCAGCTGGCGCGTATCATCCGGCGCATTTCCAGACTTCGGCATCCTTTCCGACTGGGAACAGACGACCGCGCGGATGGCTGCCACGACCAGCCGGACCGATCCCAGGCCGCCCTATCATGAAGCCAAAACACCGCCGGATCTGCTCGACGATACCCAAAGCCTTCGCAGGTATGATCCGGAGATCGCGCGCGGACTCGCCGCGATCCTCTTTCACCGCACCTACCAGACGCTCGCGCCGATCCTTCAGATGGGCCTCACGGCTGACCTCACGGCTGTGCACAGACATGGCGCAGCCGCATGGGACAACGCCCCGGCAATCTTCGCATGGATCGATAACGACCATTTCTATTTCGATCCGCAGACCGCCATCGAAGAACATCTCTGCCTGTACACGCCGGAAAAACCGCATCTCAGGCGGTATTTCAGCCACGTGACGCACCGCCTGACCGACCGCACCGATGCCTCGAACGTCATTGATTCCCTCAGGACCGCACAGACACTGCCGTTACTCGCTTTTTCAAAGCGCAATATCGACCGCGTGATCTTCATGCCGAACGCCGTCACCGAAATATTCACCTTCCTCATGCATGCCGGGCAGACGATCCCCTTGCCGCAGGATCTCGAACTCGTCGACGCGCCCGAAGACGGCCTGTTTGAACGCCCGGACATGCCCGGCGACAACGGCAAACCGATCGCCTCAGCCCCGCTCAACACGGCGCAACACGCCATCTGCCCGATCCTTCGCGCCAGATCCGGCGACATGCCCGATGCCCACACCCCGGAAACGCTCTCCGCGCATATTCCAGGGCATCTGCTCTGCATCGAGCATGTCGAGATCAACGCCGTATCCTCTGGAAACACCCGCATCTATATGCCATACGGCGGCCTCCTGTGCCGCGACGGGCGTTTCCTCGGGCACGTGATGATCCCGGCGCAGACATGGCCGCTCGACACCCTGATCGGCTGGTCACGGCCGCGAAGCACCCCCGCCCGCATCGGCGGATTCGCCGCATGCGCCCTGGAGACTGCCCTATGAAACGGCGGACTTTCATCCAAAGCCTGATCGCGATCACGGCGATGCCGGCCGTCGCGCACGCCCAAGACAGCGCCCCACAGAACGATCACGGCACCAAACCACAGCAATACTTACAGGACCTGCGCGCCCGGCTCGCACACGCCCCCGAACGCGCCGAAGAACTCGATTACGCAGACACCGACGGATACGAAACCATCTCAGGCATTTCCGACGGCACACGATGCACTTTTGACGATTAGATATGTCCACACGTGAACTCATCATACTCGGCACTGCCGCGCAGGTGCCAACCCGCGACCGCAACCATAACGGCTATTTCCTCAAGTGGAACAACGACGGGATCCTCTTCGATCCCGGCGAGGGCACGCAGCGGCAAATGACATACGCCGATGTCAGCGCCTCGCAGATCATGCACATCGCGATCACGCACTTCCACGGCGACCATTGTCTGGGCCTCCCCGGGGTCATCCAGCGCCTCAGCCTCGACAAAAGCCCGCATGAAGTCAACGTCTACTTTCCGGCATCCGGCGAGTGCTTCTACAACGCCATGACGCACGCATCGCTCTATCAAAACAACGTGATGCTGCGCCCCAAACCGACGACCGAACCCGGCATCCTCTTCCAGAATGACGAGCTTATCATTTCCACGCTCAAGATCGACCACCGCACGGAATGCTGGGGCTATCGCATCGAAGAGCCCGATTCGCGATCCATCTGCATGGAAGAGCTCGCCAAATTCGGCATCACGGGTCCAAAAGTCGGCCTGCTCAAGCGCAACGGCATCATCACCACGGATGATGGCAAGACGATCCGCCTCGAAGATGTCAGCGTCGCCCGCAAAGGCCAGAGCTTCGCCTTTGTCATGGATACACGGCCATGTGAAAATGCCGTCAAACTCGCTAAAAATGTCGATATCCTGCTCACCGAAGCCACCTATCTCGACACCGAAGTCAAGCAGGCACACGAGTATATGCACATGACGGCACGCCAGGCAGCCACGCTTGCCAAAGAAGCCGGCGCCAAAAAACTCGTCCTCTCGCATTTCTCCCAGCGCTATCAGAACTATGGCGAGCATCTGCAGCAGGCCCGGGAAGTCTTCGGAAATACGGTGCTGGCACGCGATCTCGACCACATCGAGTTTCCCAAGCGCATCCGTTTTCAGGGCTGATTTTTTCTTTTTGGCAGGGGGAAGCCTCCCCCTGCGCGGCTATGTGCTCGCCCCGCAAGCGCCGTGTCACGAAAGGCCATGCCATGTCCAGCAGGCATGTCACGAAAAAAGACGTATCGCGCATACAGGCAAGTCACGACACGTCACGGTCTGCAGGGCTGCGCGCATACGCCGCTACCCCCTCGTGCACGCCCCACTGTCAGGCACTTGACCGTGTATCGGATCGTCCCCACGGCCAAACCAGCCGCGCCCTCAGACTGCCCACGGCCTGTACATATCGCCGCCGATCAGCGCCACAAAGTCCTGTGTCTGATACGTGTCCGCGATCGCCTGAATGTTCTCTGCTTTCATCCCGCCGGCCGGCGCGGGTAACGCGCGTTTCATCTGCGCATGCGGCGAAAGCGCGGCCTCAAAGATTTCACGGCAGTCGTCGAGCGTGAACGCAAACCTGCCGCCGTGATTCGGAAAGATGACGACATCCGCGCCGGCATACCGGTTGAGCGTGCCAAATGCGATGCCGTATGAGATCCCCTGCCGAGGATTAAGCGCGCACATGCCCAGAAATGAAGGATGCGCGAGTATCGGAAGCGCCAGAGACGCATCCTGCCGCAACGCGCGGATCGCATCAAATCCCATCAATCCCGGCGCGACCATCAGCGCGCCGGCACCGGCTTCTTTGGCAAAATGCGCACGCGCCATCAGGTGCTCGACCGGCCCGCTGATATTCGGCGCATACAGCGTGTGCCTGCCATATTTGGCATTCGCCTCCGCAACCGCCTCCGAGACGGCGCGCACGCGCTCTTTGAACGGGGCAAACGCCTGATCTGCAAGCCCGTGATCGTCCTTGATGAGGTGCATGCCGCGCTCGACAAACGAGGCCGCGACATGCGCAAATGCACGCGTCGTCAATCCCATCGGCTTGAGCGCAGAAGCGAGTACCGGCGCATCCGCACCTGCGTGTGTCAGGGCGCGAATGCCCTCGACACCAAAGCGCGGCCCGCGCTGCACAAACATCGATTCAGGCATCGAGATATCGACAAGGCGCACATCGAACTTCATGCTGATGTTTCCGAACAGCACATTCAGAAACTGGACGAGATCGGGACCTGCCACAGCCGGATCGAACGACAGGCGGATCTCTGTCGCGCCAGACACCGGGCGAATCGACAGGATCCGAGGCACGATATGCGTCAGGATCGCCTCCGCGCGAACATATTTGACTGGAAATTCTATACTCTGTTCGACCGCGATATCATGCGCAAACGCCTCCGGATCTTCCCCGTAATAGCGGTAAGTCAGCACGAGCGAATCGCAATCTTCCGGCCTGCCCAGAGGCTGCGCATCGCATAGCGGATTATAGTTCATGTGATTTAATGCCAGAGCCATGTTTTTCTACTACTCAACGATTGTGTCTCTATGATAATTTATATAATGGCGAAGATTGCCATGAATTACCATTATCCGGCGTATCCGCATGGATACAAGCCTTTTTTTTTCTCAAACAGGAGATGATTTATGAATCCCAAAAGACTGGCTCTGATTCTAGCATGCTGTGCGGCTGCCGGATCATGTATGTCCTGCAGCGACGAACCGGATCCCAAAGAGAGTTGCTACAAAGAGAGCGCCCTGGTATGCAAACCTGATGGCGTTTATATCTGCAGAAATGGCTATCTTGAGCTTTCCAAAACATGCAGCGGCACGACCCCCTATTGTGACCCCAAACTCTTCATCTGCGTCGCGAACAATATCTGCCAGGGCAATGAGGCCAAATGCGATAACAACGCCCTGATGATCTGTGATAACGGCGCATGGAGCGTGATCGATCAGTGCCTGAACATGATTTGCGATGTCGAGACGCGCACGTGCAAAATGCCCACCACCCAATGCATTCCGGGCTGCGTCAACAATATCCTCACGACATGCACCAACAACATCCAGTCGAGATCCGAATGTCCATACGGCTGTAATGCTGCGGGCACGGATTGCGAACCCGCCCCGACCACGCCCGAACCGGTATGCACAAACGGCGAAACCAAATGCGCCGAAGACACGCTCTTCACTTGCATCAACGGCAACTGGAATGCGGGCGAACCCTGTTTGCAGGGAGAGACCTGCGGCCTGGATGATTTTGGCATTTTCGCATGCATCTCGGCCCCCATGGACATCACCTCGTGCAAGTTTTATCTGGACAACAGCAGCATCTATCACCTCGAAGACGGGCAATCGCGATGCATCGGCACCAAAGCCGTATCCTGCCATATCCCGGACAACGCCGTTGAAGAGCCAGAAGTCGAGGTCCAGGACTGCAGCGCGACGGCCGACAGCCTCTGCATCGTGTCAGAGGGCCAGGCATCGTGCGTGGAAGACCTTGAAACGCCATGCTCGTTTAACAGCGAACAGCTCGCGCATGGCGATAGCGCGTGTGGAGATGATCACAATATCGTGACATGCAGCGACGGCGAGCTCCAGGTCACGCCATGCGAAGCCGATTCGCCCTGCGCCCCGGTCAACGGAAAATTTGAATGCCATAAGGTCAGCGCTTCCGACTGCGAAGTCCCCAATGGCGGCATCATCACGACCGGCACCGGCGTATGCGCCGACAATGTTTACAAGGTCTGCCAGGATGGTGCGCTCAACGACGAAGCCACATGCACCGGCCAGACCCCGATATGTGACGCATCTGCCGATGGCTACTGCCGCGCTTACAAAGACTGCAGCGACACGCTTGCACACGGGGCCGTATCATGCAACGAGGACAATACCGCGATCGTGAGCTGCATCGATGGCCTCCAAGACACCGTGCAGACCTGCGAAGCGCCTGCCAAATGCGAGCTCCAGAACGATACGCCAGCATGCATCAACAACGCGCCCAAATACACGACGATCAAAGATCTCAAAACCGCATACGATACCGTCGTTGCAGCCGGCACCCAGGGGCTGACCTGCGACATCGCGGTCACCGGTGTTGTCACAGCCGGACGCGGCAAAGGTGCCAACATCTTCTTCCAAGACGGCAGTTCTATCGCCTCCGACCAGGCCGCCGGTATTTATATCTACAATTCAGCCAAAGACCTCGGCAGCTTCGAAATCGGCGACAATATCAAGGTCACAGCCTCGACGCTGCTCGTCTATAACGGCCAGCTCGAAATCGTGAACGCCACCGTCGAAAAGACGAACGCCACCGATACCGTCATCCCCAAAGAAATCAACGACATCAGCACGATTCTTGAGACGACAGCCGAAGCGAAGAACCCCAATAACCTCATGCTCGTCACGCTCAAGAATGTCACGACCGAAGACGGCAAGACGATCAAGGACAGCGCATCGCATTCGATCAACGTCAGCACCTATATCGCCAAAGACCTTGTCAAAGCCGATACCACGTTCAAATATGACATCACCGGTATCGTCAATTACAACAAGACGACGAGCAACACCATCGAAGCCGCCAATGGCCTCGCCCCTCGCTCGTCAGACGATATCGTCGCCGTCGGCTGCATCAACACAGATCATATCTTCACCGCAGCGACAGGCAGCGAGGCCGCCAAATGCGAGTCCGCCCAAACCGGCGACGAGTATTGCGATGCAGGCGAGACCTCGTATGCATGCAAGACCATTAACGCGCACAGCTGGCGCGTCGTGTGCGAAGACGGCACGAGCAAACCCGGCGAAATGGGCACCGTGGACTGCACCGCCCAGGGCATGCTCTGTACCGAAACGATTAATGATGCCTATTGCGCCATCTGCACCGAAGACAATGTTTCGCTGTGCACCGAATCCATCCCTGCGAACGCCAAGCACATCTGTGAGATGGGGTTTGTTCCGAGCTGCGGCTGGGAATGCGAACCCGGCTTTGTCCTGAACAGCAACGAAGACGGCTGTGTCGGCAGTTGCATCACGAACGCCTGCGATGGCGACAAACTCAAGGTCTGCAACACTCAGACGGGCCAATACTCGGCTCCCCAGACGTGTACAGGCGACGATGCCCACGGCATCTATGCCTGTTCCAATGGCGCATGCGGCCTGTCGAGCTGCGCCACCGGCTACCACAAAGAAGGCAACGCCTGTGTCGTCAACTGCACCACAGATGTCTGCGACGGCAATAAGATCAAGATCTGCAACAAGCAGACGGGCGTGCTCGCCGATGCGATCGCATGCTCCGGTTCGGATGCACACGGCGTGTACACATGCTCGGCAAACGCATGCGGCCTGTCGAGCTGCACCAGCGGCTACCACAAAGAAGGCAACGCCTGTGTCGCCAACTGCACCACAGATGTCTGCGATGGCGCAAAAATCAAGATCTGCAACAAGCAGACGGGCGTGCTCGCCAATGCAACCGCATGCACCGGCAATGATGCACACGGCACCTATGCATGCGCCAACAATGTCTGCGCCCTTTCGGGATGCACATCCGGCTACCACAAGGAAGGTTCGGCATGTGTCGCCAACTGCACGGCAGATGTCTGCGACGGCAATAAGATCAAGATCTGCAACAAGCAGACAGGCGTGCTCGCCGATGCGACTACATGTTCCGGTTCAGATGCACACGGCGTGTACGCATGTTCCGCAGGTGCATGCGGCCTGTCGAGCTGCACCAGCGGCTACCACAAGGAAGGCAACGCCTGCGTCGCCAACTGCACGACGAATGTCTGCGACGGCGCAAAGATCAAGATCTGCGACAAATCTACGGGCATACTCGCCAGTGCCATCGAATGCACCGGCAGTGATGCACACGGCAATTATGCATGCTCGAACAATGTCTGCACGCTTTCAAGCTGCGTATCCGGCTATCACAAAGAAGGCAGTGTCTGTGTCGCCAACTGCACCACGGATGTCTGCGACGGCGATAAGATCAAAGTCTGCAACAAAACGACAGGCGTGCTCTCGGCAGCTCAGGCGTGTACCGGCTCAGATGCACACGGTGTCTATGCCTGCACAAGCAATGCATGCACCCTTTCGGGATGCGCTACCGGTTATCACAAGGAAGGCAATACCTGTGTCGCCAACTGCACCACAGATGTCTGCGACGGCGTTCAGATCAAGGTCTGCAACAAAACGACAGGCGTGCTCTCGGCACCTCAGGCGTGTACCGGCCCCGATGCACACGGTGTCTACACCTGTTCAAACAAGGCTTGCGGCCTCTCAAGCTGCATTTCCGGCTACCACAAAGAAGGCTCGGCATGCGTGAAAGATCCCGAAGCCACATGCACTGGCACGAACTGGCTCAGCGGCGCGACCTATACGGTGGCTCACGAGGGTTACGGCTGCAACAGTGAACACGAGCTCTTCCTCTGCCAAGATGGCGACCACACCTCCCTGACAGACACATGCGGCACTTCAAAGCCGTATTGCAACCCGGCAGGCTCCACGACACAGACGATCTGCGCAGAATGCCTCACCGACAGCCATTGTGCTGTGTTCACCGATCCCGGCACGCACGAAATCGGCTACTGCACAGAAGCCCTCGAATGCAATATCAAGTGCGAAACGACCTATGCCCTCGGCAATTCGAGCAACTGCGAACGCCTGGGTGCCACCTTTAACAGCATCAATAACGATCACGCCTACGCGACCGTCAATCAGCTCACCTATCCGAGTGACACGATCAAAGATCCGAGATTTGCCTGTTCAATGGATCGCACCAAAGCGATCTCGACATGGGTAAAATTCGCCGCAAGCCCGAACCCCGATTTCGATAACGGCGGCGGTGCCAATGTCGAATACATGGCTGACCTCGGCTCCCTCAACGGCACGTATTACTGCACATTCCTGTTCGATGTCGACGGCACGACCTATATTGCAGAAAAAGAAAGCGGCTCATGGGCACCGATCGCAGCTTCCGACGATTATGTATTCCCGAATTCCGCCCCGCTCTGGACATACACGGGCACAGGCGGCGGTCTCTCGGAGTGGGTAACCATCGTCGAAGCCCCCGAAAAATACATTGCGGGAGAAAAAGTCGCGACCGCCGATGCAGATGAATGCAAAGACCAAGGCGATAAAACCACAAAAGCCTCCTGCAACAACGCATCCAGCAATATCGGCGAGACCTCGCCTTCAAACGGCGTGTGCGTCAAACCCACAAACACAAGCTGGACATGCTCGCTGAACAGCGCAACCAATCCAAGTGCTGTCGAGCTGAACAATGCAACCGTCAACAAGAACGGCTACCTCTCTGTTTCGGCCAATAAATGGGGCACATCAGAGGACTTTTCCACGAAATATCTGAAGCTCTCGCTTTCGGATGCGCAGATGGCCGCGCTCGCGGGCAAGACAAAGATCCGCGCAAGCTTCAAATGTCTAAAGAATGGCGCCACCTCCCCGGACAATCTCGCTGTCGCGTTCTTCAGCAAAGACACCAAACTCGGAAGCGCCCACACCAATGAGATCACCACGACGGAATCCACTTGCGTTTCAGAAGAAGTGTCGCTTTCCAGCACATCCGAACTCAATCTCAGAATTACGGGCTGGTCTTCCACGGCTTCTTCAGCAGCAGTTCGCATCTTCCCAATCACGATCGAAGCCAGATAATCACGGCTAAAATCTAAGAAAAATCCCGCGCAAGTCGCGGGATTTTTTTTGCCCTGTTCTACGCCTACATTCACGTCCACCGAGCAACACACGACATGCGGCTTGACACGATATTATATATTCTATAAAAATAAGCGGTTTTAGTCTGCTATAGATCATACAGCCCAAAGGATACGAAATGACATATACCTATCAGCAACGCGCCCACAGAATCGAAGTGACCCCGAAAGCGAGCATATCTAACCGGCATACCCCGATTCATCATTTACTTGGCGTGCTGATCGCGTTCCTGTTTCTACTTCCGGCCACAGCTAAAGCAGATGACCAGTGCAACGCCCTAGAGGATAACGCAGACTGGTCCGATGGTCTGACCACCCTCATCCAGACCATGCAAGCCAATGATATGCAGACCGCCAAATTGCAGGCCAAAGCCCTGACCGAAATCTGCCCAACCGCCCCGATGCTCAATTATTTGCAGGGCAAGATCGCAGATTCACTCGGTGAAAAGACGGACGCACACTATTACTATCAGAAGGCGAGCGAGAACACCTATCTATTCGCGGTCGATCCAGACAACGCCAAAAAGATCTGGTACGCGCGATACGAATATGAGCATCCAGAATGCTCAGAAGACGCGCTTGCTGCGTCGAATGCACATCTGAACGAACTTGAAGCCGAGATCGCGCGGTTGCGCTCAGAGAACACGCAGCTTCTCGACGATCAAACCACGCTTCGCGCAGAGAAATTGCAGCTGATCACCGATAAACACGAGACCTATGGCACCCTGATGTGGACAGGTGCCGGCCTCGGTCTCGGCGGTCTGGTACTGACAGCAGTCGGTGCCACGCTGGTGGTCTTAAATGAGCCTGCGCAATTAGAGCGTAAGGATAATAATACATTTCGTTGCGATTACGAGCTTCAAACAAAACCCTATCATTCCCTAGGCTGGGCATCCTTAGGCGTTGGCGCAGGTCTGGTGATTACAGGGGCGGTGCTCTCAGGCATTTTCGGATATAAATATACACATCCAGACCAGAACAAAGAAGATATCAGTTTCTATATTTCCCCCAGCAGCTTCTCAATTAATATGCATTTTTAAGGAAGAAAGATGATGTCCAGACACATACGATTATTATTTGCATTTTCTATAATAGTCATGGCAGGATGCAGCGGTGAATATTCTGTCAGCGATGGATGCGAAGCAAATGCCACACAATGCGCGGATGGCAAGGTTTATATATGCCAAGAGATCACCGATACCCAAAGCAAATATGTAGATACGAATTTAACGCGCGTATCCAAGCCGACCAAATGGGTATTTTTAGAAACATGCGAGGGCGGTTGCCTGAACAGCGGCACATGCTGCAAATGCGATCACGGCTGTTATGAAGATGGCAGATGCCAATGCCCCGAATCCTGTGTCAACGGCTGCACAGAAAACGGTGCATGCCGATGCCCGTTGTCCTGTCAAAACGGATGTGATGAAAATGGCGCATGCAAATGCCCAGACAACTGCGCAAACGGCTGCAACGACTATAACGGCGCATGCAAATGCCCAGACAATTGTGCAAACGGCTGTAACGAAGCCAACGGCACATGCAGATGCCCAGAGACTTGCGCGAACGGCTGCGATGATAACGGAAGATGCAAGTGCCCGGAGACTTGCGAAGCCGGGTGTTATAACTACGGCGCTTGCAAATGCTCCGAATCCTGCCGTTCAGGCTGCAATGAGGACGGCTCATGCAAGATCTCTGAAGGCTGCGTCGATCTCATGGACGAAAACGGCAAGTGCATCTGCCAGGATAAATGCAAAGCCGGATGTTATGATGACGGCTCGTGCAAATGCCCGAATACCTGTCAAAACGGCTGCGAAGACGATGGCTCGTGCAAATGTCCGAGCACCTGCCAGAACGGCTGTTACGCCGACGGTTCATGCAAATGCATGGATCAGTGCAAAGCCGGATGTTACGATGACGGCTCATGCGCATGTCCGAGTGCCTGCCAGAACGGATGCGAAGCGGACGGCACATGCAAATGCTCGAACACCTGTCAGAACGGCTGTTACGACAACGGTTCGTGCGCCTGCCCGAGCGCATGTCAGAACGGATGCACCGATGACGGCTCCTGCGCCTGTTCGGATATCTGCCAAAATGGATGTCATGAAGACGGTTCATGCAAATGCCCGGCCTGCGTATCCCCCTCGACCTGCAACGAAATCAACGGCACATGCAAATGCCCGAATATCTGCGAAAACGGATGTCATCCGGATGGATCATGCATCCCCTCCACAGGCTGTGTGAACGGAACAGAAACCACCGGCACATGCAAATGCTCAGATGAATGCCTGAACGGGTGTAACCCGAATGGCACCTGCAAGTGCCCAGATACATGCCAGATCGGGTGCAATCCAGACGGGTCGTGCAAATGCCCGAGCTGCACGCCGCCCGCTTCATGCAATTCCAAGTACGGCACCTGCCCCTGTCCGGACTTTTGCCAGACCGTATGCAACACGAGCGGTGCATGTACTTGCCAGAGTTTTTGCAAAAATGGTTGCAACCTAAACGGTTCATGCACTTGCCCCGAAACATGCCAGAACGGCTGCAATCCAGACGGTTCATGCACTTGCCCGAATTGCGCATCCACCTGCAACACCGCCATCGGGACATGCACTTGCCCCAAGACATGTCAAAACGGCTGTCAGACAGACGGTTCATGCACTTGCCCGGAATCGTGTCAGAACGGCTGTGATGATAACGGCGTATGCAAGTGCCCGGACTGCGTATCCAGCTGCAATACCAGCATAGGCCAGTGCGTTTGCTCCAATAAATGCAAGAATCGCTGTCACGAGGACGGATCATGCATCTGTCCGGACTGCGTGAATGATTCAAGCTGCGAACCGTCCACAGGCACATGCAGTTGTCCGAGCAGATGCAAGAACGGCTGTAACGAGGACGGATCTTGCACTTGCCCCAAGACATGTCCCAATGGATGCAACGATGACGGCACGTGCAAATGCCCCGAATGCTTTACAGGTTCAGCATGCGATGCCTTGACCGGGAAATGCACCTGCCAGGATAGCTGCGCAAACGGCTGTCAGACAGACGGTGCCTGCATCTGCCCAAGCTGTGTTGAATCCTCCAAATGTGACAAGACAACAGGCAAATGCGAATGCCCGCCCCAATGCAACGGCGCGTGTGCCGCAGACGGCTCATGCATAGATGCCTGCCTGAACATGGCTTGCGCCCCAGAGCAATACTGCACTGCAGGCATGTGCAAGCCGATCGATGATAACCAGAACCACATGCATGACCAATTTGAAACCGCGTTCGCTCAAGGCAAATCATGCCGGTACCACTCGGACTGTGATACCGAAAGAGGCAAAGGCGATGGGTTCTGCGACAGCTTTATCGGATATCAGTGTTCGACCAAATGCACTTCAAATGAACAATGCGTCGATATCAACGGAAATGGTTATCATTACATCTGCCGTTCGGATGGCAGATGCGCCCCCGATGTATTTGTAACCGTCTGGCGTGTCTATGACCAAGTCCCCACCTTGACGCTTCCATTACCAAATGCGGAAAAGTGTGATTTTACAATCGATTGGGGCGATGAAAGCAAGCCTGAACATCACAGCGATTGTTCTAAATCGATTTCCCATAAATACGATCACGGCGGCGATTACACCGTCACCATGAGCAAAGGCAAGCAAGAGATTGCCATTATCAAATTTGGCAAATCAACGCTTAATAGTTCAGATAGTAAAATATCCTCGACGCTCATCGAAGTCAGAGCCTTTGGGCCTGTCGGCCTGGGCAAAATGGCCTTTAAAGATTATACCGAACTTACCAACCTCTCTAAAGTAGACATTCCAAATTCGATCGAAATATCCCCCTCGCTCAATTATTATTTCGCCAATGCGAAGGCTTTTAATCATCCTATTGAAAACTGGGATACATCAAATGTTACAAATATGAGCTATATGTTCCTAAACGCAACTTCATTTGATCAGCCCATTGGCGCTTGGGATACATCAAATGTTACAGATATGAGCTATATGTTCCATAGCGATAAGGAGAAAACTTCATTTAATCAGCCCATTGGCACATGGAACACATCAAATGTTAAGAATATGAATCATATGTTTTATAACGCGTCTTCATTTAACCAGCCCATTGGCACATGGAACACATCAAATGTCTCCGATATGAGCTATATGTTTGTTTCTGCAATCAAGTTCGACCAAGACATCAGCAGCTGGAATGTCCAAAAATACACCAAATTGCTCTCAATGTTTGATAAATCAGGGCTTTCCAATGATAATTATTGCAAAATAGTTAATTCAAAATCGTGGGTAGCCAAGCCAAACATCATTGGCTTCGATTGCAAAAATATATTCGACAGGATTTAGAATATCGGCTCTGTTCAACCATGCCAGATGCGGTCTGTATCGCGCCGTGCTTGCAGAACAGAGCCTTTTCTAATTCCGAATTTCCCGATGGTGTACCGACCAATTCTTGCCCTCATGCCTGCGGTAAATCGCCTCAGCGAGCGCGACGCTGCGATGCTGCCCGCCTGTGCAGCCGATGCCGATGGTCAGATACCGCTTGCCCTCGTTCTGATACCTCGGAATCAGAAAGTCGATGAGCGAGCACACGTGATCAAGAAACCTTTCCGCATCCGGATCAGAAAAGACGTAATCCGCAACGGGCTTGTCGAGACCGGTCAATTTGGAAAGCTCCGGCACAAAATACGGATTTTTTAAAAACCTGACATCAAACACGAGATCGGCATCGAGCAGGATGCCGTATTTATAGCCGAAACTGACCACGGCAATGCGCATTTCAGGCGTTTCGTTGCTGTACCGCGTCCGGATGAGATCGCGCAGCTGATGCGGCGAAAGCGCGCTCGTGTCGAGACGAGTCTGGATATAGGGATGCAGGACGCGAAGGATACGGCGCTCGCGCTCGATCGCATTGCTCAGGCTAGACCCCGTCTTATCCAGCGGATGAGACCGCCGCGTCTCCTTGTAACGGCGCATCAAGACCTTGTTTTCGGCATCGAGGAAAACGATTTCCGGGGCCAGCCCCTTCGCGGCCAGGTTCTCGATCACCTTCGGCGCAAGCGGCAGAAACAGCGAGTCGCGCACATCGACCCCGATCGCCACACGACGGATCTCCGGATGCGCGTCCAGCAGATCCAGCAGGCGCGTCAACAGCACGAGCGGCAGATTGTCCACGCAATAAAAGCCAAGATCTTCAAGCGTATGAAGCGCAGTCGTCTTGCCCGCGCCCCCCATCCCCGAAATGAGTACGAGTTGTATTGGATTCATAAAGCCCTCTGGTGTAAAAGACGGTCGAATGCCGCTATTCGGCATATTACACGGATTTTATAAGGGACAATAATTTCCATGAAACGCCTTCTCCTGTGCCTATTTATCCTTCTTCTGCTGTCAGGCTGCGAAGACGCTCAGAAGCGATTCTGCCGTGAAGCCGCCGAATCCCTGTGCGGACGATGCGCCTCCTGCGGAAATGATTTCACAGCCTGCGGGCTCAAACGCACCGCGAGCACATCGGAATGCGTGGACACGCTCAAGCACGTGTGCTCCGCCTACGACAGCCTTTACAACAAGGAAGCGGGACGCGCCTGCCTGACAGGCCTTGCCACACTGAGCTGCGAGCAGCTCAAAACAGAAGGCAAGCCGGAGATCTGCACGCGCCTGTTCTGACCTCTGGATGCAGCCGAGCCGTTCGCGGCAGAGCCGCCACACGGCCACGGCCGGCGCTATCTGCGATACGCGCCGCCATTCCTGTACGTCCGCTTGCGGCAGAGCCGCCACGCGGCCGCGGG
>JAFZFY010000189.1 GCA_017555665.1 Pseudomonadota bacterium
CATCCCACTTTTCCAACGGCTGATTGAATGAACTTGCCTTCTGAAACATGCCGCTCATATCCGTGACTTTCGAGACATCTCATTTTTCAAGCGGTGCATTCAGTGATTCGGCACAATTAAACATTCTAACCAAAGATTTTACTTTTGACAGATTCGGTTGGTCGGCTGCGGAAATGTTGAAACGACGTGTGGCGACGAGCACGGAGAGATTCTTCGATACACCGCTTGCGACTTTTCTGCCCAATGCCGCAACTTTTGCCTCGGCATCATCGCGTTCCATGTTTTTTAATTTGCCCGTAAACAGAAAAGTCATGTTTTCGAAAGGACTTGCCATGGTTTCAACTCCTGTGAAAATGTGTGAATGTTAAGGCCTCAACGTTCTGTTAACGAAAGTGACTGTTTACCTTTGCATGCCATGTTCATAATCACCATAGTAATAAACTGTTAGTTTATAGCCATTGCGGTTATAAAGTGTATGTATCATAATTGTAAGTAAAAAAAAGCAATCTCTTTTGGGCAGGGAAATCTATGCTGCCGTGCAGTCAGCTGGGGCGATATGGTAAACAGGCGATGCTCAAGGTGCTTTTTTGAGCACTGGCTTATCGATAACCGCCGTTATTATGAGGGGCTCGCCTATGCCTTGCGGCATACGGCGAGCATGCGGCGGCTATTGCATACGCCGCCGTACAGCTTCTATGGGGGAATCGTTACGAAAAAAAGCGTCGGTGCGTTCTAGCCTTCTTTTGAGAAATCTTCACCTGTGCTAGAAGTGGGGCGTGTGAAGCCTGATCGTATAGGAGGGGCTAATGAAACATAAATATTGGAAAGGTTTAATCGTGGCACTTGGTTTGACTTTGGCTGGTGGCTGTCATGTGGTGTCGCAAGCGGAGAGCAGGCAGAACTCTGGGCGCGTGGATGCATCCGCGAGTGCCTCGGAAACGGTTGCGGAAACAGGTCGTGATTCGGCAGATGGTTTGGCAAAAAATAGCGAGGAAACTGGGGATTCTGCGGCTGATGCCGCTCGCGATGAAGCCGTTGCGGCACCCGAAGGCGGTGAGGGAACCGAAGGCGGTGATGCTGCCGCGCTGCCCGAAGATTGGGCGTATGACCTGATGGGCAAGGCTGATGCGGCGCAGCTTGCAATCTATGATTCGGCGCAGGCTATCATTAAAGATGAGGCGGGCTATACCGGAAAGATGAAATCGGAATCTCGCCATTTCGGTGACTGGTATCAGATTATTTATGAACCAGAGCCGCTTATGGATGAGTCCGGGCAGGTGGTCGGTTATATGAAAGACCGCTCGTTCTTGGTGAATATGGCGGAAAAACATATGATTCCGCCAGGGGATTTCAGGCGTGCGAAGCCTTTTTTTGATGCGCTCGTGGATGTTTTTTCGAGGAAGCCAGCCAGTGCGCAGGGGAGATTCGTTGGCGAGTTAGCGAGTGCTGTGTCAACGGTGGCTTTTGGTCATTCGAGCTATGAGATTGGCTCGCCAGATGCTGATGTTCCGCCATCTGCACCGCATGTCAGCCAGCGCCCAGATAAATTTGTGCTCGAATATGATGTGAGCGTCGGGCGCGGGGAGAACTTGCGGTATGACCGATGCCGGCTGACGCTTTTGGGCAAGGGGATATCCTTTTCGGCAGATCAGGCAGAATAGGCTGAGTGCGGCGGCTATTGCATACGCCGCCGCATCCCCCGCTATCGCTTGCGCGATACGCGGGCGATTACGAACGCGCCATTTGCAACCTAGCGAGTTATGGTGAGGACGGGGGCAAGTAGATGACGGTGTGTGGAGGATGCGATGAACCAGGATCGGAAATTAATACCATTTCGGGCGCAACCCGAGGATTTTAAGGTATTTAAGGATGAAGGGTGTTATTACATCGATAAGACGGGATTTATTCGTTATCTGATTGAAAAAGGCGATAAGATATGCGTTTTCACGCGGCCGCGCAGGTTTGGCAAGACGCTGATGCTTCGCACGCTCCAGACGTTTTTTGAATATGTGCTGGATGAGAATGGCAAGCCAGTCGATAACCGACGGTATTTTGAAGGTCTCGAAGTCATGGATGCCGGTGAGGATGTGTTGAAACATCTGGGGCAGTATCCGGTGATTTCGCTGTCTTTTAAGGATGTGTCGGGGGATAATATTGGGGCTGTCATTGCGCAGTTGCAGGATGCGGTTTTCAGAGCGTGTGTGCCGCATAGATTATGGTTTAAGTCATCAACGGTATTGAGCGAGGGTGAAAGACAGATATTGCAGACGTATCAGGATGGCACGGCAAGCGGTGATCATCTGAGGCAGTTTTTGAGCAAATACTGTCAATGGCTCAAGGATGTCACGAAGCGTCAGACCGTGATTCTGCTTGATGAATATGATGTGCCTTTGCAGAAAGCGGCCATTTATGATTTGCATCATCCCGGAAGTCATTTATATGAGGAAACCGTCAGCCTCATTGGGAGCTTTATTTCAGCTGGTTTTAAGTCTAACAGCAACCTCGCGTATGGCGTGATTTCTGGCTGTATGCGCGTCGCGAAAGAATCTATATTTACCGGCATGAATAATCCCGGCGTGATTGATGTCGTGACCGATGGACTTCCCGATGAATTCTGGGGATTTACCGAAAACGATGTTAAGCAGATGCTGGCTTATTATGAATTGGAAGATAAATATCAAGATATCGAACAATGGTATGACGGCTATTTGTTTGGCGGCCGAAAGGTCTTCAATCCGTGGAGTTTGCTCAACGCAATTCGTGGGCTAGTCAATCATTCGGATATGGCCATTCAGCCGTATTGGGTGATGACAAGCGGCAATGATATTATTGATGATATGATCGATAGAAATCCGGAGCATCGCGAACGGTTGGCGCTTTTGATGAACGGTGAGACACGGAATGTGAATATATATAAAAATATTTCGTATAAAGACCTGCATTGCAATCCAGAAACGATATGGAGCTTTTTATTATATACAGGCTATTTGAAAGCAATGCGTTTATATTTGAATACGGATGATATATCGGAAGCCGAAGTGGCGATTCCGAACCGTGAGATCCGTTCAGTGATGTTTTCTGCGATGCGCCATTGGTGGCAGGATATCAAGTTGCGGAACTACAATGCAGATACGCTGTTGCATGCGCTGCTCATGGGCGATACTACAATCGCAGAGCGCGAGCTAAAGCTGATTTTGAACGATAGCACGAGCGTGTTTGATTATAATGAGGCTTTTTATCACGGGATGCTCGTCGGGCTTCTCCGGAATGTCGCCATTGTGCGCTCGAATGACGAATATGGCGAGGGGCGGCCGGATGTTGTGGCTTTGGCTGAAGAGTGTGGCATGATACTCGAAGTCAAATGTGTAACCCCGAAGGCGCTTGCACAGGCGAGAAAGTCGCAGCCCGATATGGATGAGGATGACCTTGTGGATGCGCTTGTGGCTCTAAAATTAGATGAAGCGCAGCAGCAAATCGTGGATAGAAAATATGTCCGTGCCGTATTGCGTCATGAACCGCTTGCTCGCACGGTGAAGGCGTATGCGGTGTGTTTCTGTCGCAAATGGTGTATGGTGCGGGATGTGAAATAGGGGAGCGTTGTCAATGGTTCGAAAGGCGCGGTGTATTGGGGCGGTTTTCCGATAGCATTGCCAGCACGGCCGCCTCTGGTATGGGAAGTGTGTTATACTCTGATGATATCTAATAGATCATAGTAGTAGTATTTGCGATAACGCTGTTTATCGTCCACAAAAAGGATTTGAGAATCAACGAGTACTTTTAAATATCTGTTAAGGGTTGATATAGACATGGAAAGGTCTTTTGCTGCTTGAGGGGCTTTGAAAATAGGCTGTTTAAATAAGTACTTAAGTAGTTTCTCTGCATTTGCGCCGATTTGTTTTTCAATAATGTTGAAATGAAGTTTAAATAGATGTTCAATGGCTGCGAGTAGTGTGATATATTTGTTTGACTGTCTGATAGATATTTGTAAGAAGAAACGAATCCATTCATTCCATTCACTTTTTTGCCTTACGTTATTGAGAAGCGCGTAGTATTTGAATTTTTCCTGTTGCAGTGATTCGCTGATAAAGAAAATTGGTACTTCAATCTGTTGCTGATTATAGATATATAATGGAATAAGCATTCTGCCGAGCCTGCCGTTTCCATCATAAAATGGATGAATAGATTCAAATTGCGCATGGATGATGGCTGCTCTGACGAGCAGTCGATAACGGTTCCCCTTTTCGTTCATATAATTGATAAGGTTATTCAAGAGCTGTGGGACAAGTTCTGGTTTTGGGGGAATATATGTAATAGTACGTTTGGCGTCATTTCTGCAAATTTGATTTTGTGATGTTCGTATTTGTCCATTGGTTTGATTTGAGGTACTCAGATCTTTCATCAATGATTCATGGAGTGAACAGATAATCTCTTTTGAAAACTGTCGATTTGCCAATAATTGATAACCAATGGTTGTTGTTTTAAAGTAATTTGATACGGCTTTGATATCGCGTATAGGTGTTTCACTATCTGGGTTATTTTCAATGACATCTTCGAGCGTGGCCTGAGTGCCTTCAATTTGGGCAGATGCAACGGCTTCGTTTCTCCAAAAGGATGGAATAAATAGGTCGGGACTTACATGACTGTGGAGCGCTTTCTCTACATATACTTCTAATTTGCAGTCTGCTTCAATGAGCTCATCGATAAA